>NZ_SMLA01000047.1:0-53686 GCF_004349225.1 Saccharopolyspora karakumensis | reverse complement strand
GAATCAACCCAGCAACGCAACACCGCCCTGCCAGCCTGGATCCACTTCTACAATCACCACCGCCCCCACTCCGCCATCGGAGGCACACCGCCAGTCACCCGACTGACCAACCTCCCCGGACATCACATCTAGGCCCTCAGGCGAGACCCTAGAGCCAGCCGCGCTCGCGGAGTTCCGCCGCGAACCGCTCGTAGGTGGAGCCGAGCGCGGCCACTTCCGCCCGGTCCGGCTCGACGAGCTCGCCTTCCGGCACCATCGCGGCCGCCGCCGTGCTCAGGTCCGGGTGGATCGAGCCGGTGGCCGCCAGCAGCGCCGCGCCCAGAGCGGTTCCGGCCCCGAGCACGCGCAGCACCGGCCGGTCGAGGACCGAGGCCCGGACGCGGCACCAGACCGTGCTCCGGGCGCCGCCGCCCGCCGTGCGCACCGGCCCTTCGGCCACCGCGCCCAGCGTGGCCAGGCGTTCCAGCGCGAGGCGTTCGCAGAAGGCGATGCCCTCCAGGCGCGAGCGGTGCTCCTCGACGCGGTCCCGCGGCGTGCCGACCAGGAACGCCTCGGCCTCGGGCGCCTGGAACGGGAACCGCTCCCCGCGCCCGCGCAGCGGGTAGTCGAGCACGTTCGCCGGACCGTTCGCGAGGGCCGCGGCGTCCAGTTCGGGCAGTTCGGCAGGGTCCACATCGGACAGCGCCGAGCCGCCGACGTTGGCGGCCCCGCCGGGCAGCCACCTGCCTTCGGGGTGCAGGTGGCTGTAGACGACTCCGGTCGGGTCGTGCACGAGCTTCTCCGACACGCCCTTGATCACCAGGGTCGTGCCCAGCACGGTCACGAACTGCCCGGCGTCGACGGCGCCCGTCGCCAGCTGACCGGCGCAACCGTCGGTCATGCCCGCGCGGACCTCGCAGCCCAGCGGCAGCCCGGTGAACCCGGCGGCCTCGCGCCCCACCTGGCCGAGCACGGTCGTGGGGCGCACGACCTCCGGCAGCAGCGCGGCGGGAGCACCGGCCCCCCACTCACCGGCCGCCGCGTCGTAACCGCTCTTGAGCGCGTGGCTGGTGTCGGTGGCGACCGGGTGCCCGACGAGGCGCCGGGCGATCACCTCGGGCGTGTGGCAGATCTGCTCGGCACCCGCCGGGGGGTTGTCGGCCAGCCAGGAGACCCGGGCGCGGCGATCGTCGTACATCAGCGCAGGACCGACCGGCGCGCCGTCGGCGTCGACGGCGACGACCGTGCCCGAGGTCGCCGAGATCGCCAGCGCGGTGATCCCGGCGCTGCGCGCGCCCAGCAGGCCGGTGCACTCGGCCAGGCAGTCGCGCGCGGCGGGCCACCACGACAGGGCGTCCTGCTCCGAGCGACCGCCGGGCGAGCGCACGGGCGCGGGCAGCGGCCGCGAGGACTGCGCCAGCAGCGCGCCCGCCGGGTCGTGGACCTGCACGCGGACGGTGGCCGTGGCGACGTCCACGCCGGCGACGAGCTCGCCGGTCATGACGCGAGCTTCTCCAGCGCTCCCGGCAGCTCCGCCAGCGAGTGCACGGCGATGTCCGGTTCGGCGAGCTGCTCGGGCGTCGGCGCGGGCGGCGCTTCGCCGCGCAGCACCCACACCGTGCGCAGCCCCATGCGCTGGGCACCGCGGACGTCGGTGTCGAGGCGGTTGCCGACGTGCACCGCGCGGGACGCCGGGACACCGGCCTCGTCGAGGGCGTGCTGGAAGATCCGCGGGTCGGGCTTCTCCGCACCGACGGTCTCCGAGATGGCCCAGACGTCGATGTGGTCGGCGACGCCGTCCCGGCGCAGCGCGTCGACGACGACGGAGCGCTGGTTGGCGACCACGGCGATCCGGTAGCGCTCGCCGACCAGGCGCAGAGCGGGCAGGACGTCGTCGTGGAGGGCTTCCGGCGGGTACTCCCAGTACTGCTCCGCCAGGTCCGACAGCCGCTGCCGGTCCTGCACGGTGAGGAAGCGCTGCGCCATCGCCGTGCGCAGCGAGCCGCCCTGGGCCTGCCTGCGCTCGTCGTAGAGGCGCAGGAACTCGGTCTCGGAGACCTCGCCGCCCGCCTCGGCCGCGAGCTCGCGGGTGGCGCGCAGCAGCGCGTCCCGGTACGCGGCGTCGTCGTAGACCGGGCCGCCCACGTCGAGCAGCACGAGGTCGATCGGTTCGGCTCCGGTTGTGGGATCGGCCGGCACGTCCGGTCCTTTCGCTCGTGGTCCAACGGGACCGAGGTGGCACCCTGCACCCACAAGTTAACACTGGGAGCGACAGAATTAACAGCATATGATGTGATAACTACCAGTGCGCTGGTGGCGCGGATCTCGCCGCACCCGGTCACGTCCACGCCAGCTCCAGCAACGCCCAGGCCCTCCGGGTGCCGCGCCGGTCCCGGCGGCGGGCCAGCCGCTCCCCGATTAGCGCGCGGAAGTGCTCGGCACCCGAGCCGAGCCGCCCGAGGGCGCGTTCCAGGCAGTCCAGCGCGCGACGTTGCGGACCGGAGCACAGCACGTCCGCCAGCGCGACGTCCAGCGCCTGCACGCGGAGACCGTCGAGCTCGATCACGTCGGTCTCCCGGAACCAGGCGTGGTGCACGACCAGATCGCCCTGCGACCGCAACTCCCGGTCGTAGGGCACGGTCACGTGCACGGCGTCCTCGACCGGGCCGCAGCCGTGCATGGCCACGGCCGTCGGCCCGGAGATCACCCCTTGATCACCGGCGCGCAGCAGCGCGGCGGCGGCTCTGGCCATCGGGTCGCGCACGAGAGCGGCCGGCAGCACCACACCTGGCCAGGGCTGGACCCACTCGCCGGCCTCCAACGCCTCGGCGAGATCGGCTGAGCCGAGCACGCGTTCGGCCTCGTGGCGCGGCAACGCCCCGTGCCGGCGCTGCGGGGTCTGCGGGTCGGGTGCGGGCAGGAACTGCGGGCGGTCGATGTTCGTCCTCATGCTGAGAAGAGGCGCGAACCCCGCCCACAGATGCACCCCGAGCCCGGATACACCTCGATCAGGCGAATTCCGCGGCCCGCTCCGTCAGCTCCGCAGGCTCAGCAGCGCCGTGTGGACCATCGTGCGGATGCCGACCAGCAGCGCCCGCTCGTCGAGGGTGAAGGTCGGCTGGTGCAGGTCCTTGATCCGTCCGCTGCCCGAGTGCACGCCCAGGCGCGCGAACGAGCCGGGCACGTGCTCCAGGTACCAGCCGAAGTCCTCGCCGCCCGAGGACTGCGGGGTGTCGGCGTGCGCCTGCTCCCCCAGCGCGGCGGTGATCCCGGCGCGCATCAGCTCGGTGCTGTCCCGCTCGTTGACCACCGGCGGGACGCCGCGGCGGTGCTGCAGGTCGAAGCCGACGCCCAGCGGCGCGAGCAGGCTCTGCGCGAGCTCGTGGACCAGCGGTTCCAGCTTCGCCCAGGTGTCCCGGTCGGCGGTGCGCAGGGTGCCGGTGAGCACGCCGTCCTGCGGGATGGCGTTGGGCGCTTCGCCCGCGTGCACCGCTCCCCAGGTCAGCACGGTCCCGGTGCGCGGGTCGACGCGTCGGGACAGCAGGGTGGGCAGGCCGGTGATCACGCTGCCCAAGGCGTGCACCAGGTCGGCGGTCAGGTGGGGCCGCGAGGTGTGCCCGCCGGGCGAGGTCAGGCGCAGTTCCAGCAGGTCAGTGGCGGAGGTGATCGGGCCGACGCGGGTTCCGACGCTGCCCGCGGGCAGGCGCGGGTCGCAGTGCAGGCCGAAGATCCGGTCGACGTCGTCGAGCGCGCCGCTGGCCAGCACGTCCAGCGCGCCTCCGGGCATGACCTCCTCGGCGGGCTGGAAGATCATCCGCACGCGCCCGGGCAGGTCGGGGGCGGTGGCCAGGGCCATCGCGGCGCCGAGCGCGACGGTGGTGTGCGCGTCGTGGCCGCACGCGTGCGAAGCACCCTCCACTGTGGAGGAGTACGGCAGTCCGGTGGCCTCGGTCAGCGGCAGCGCGTCGATGTCGGCGCGCAGCGCGATCGTGGGACCGGCGCTCGTCCCCTCGATGTCGCAGGTCAGGCCGGTTCCGACGGGCAGCAGCCGGGGGGACAGACCGATCCGGCCGAGCTGGTCGACGAGGAAGGCGGTGGTGCGGTGCTCGGCGCGGGAGAGCTCCGGGTGGGAGTGGATGTGACGGCGCCAGGCGACCACGCGATGCGCGTTGGCGTTCAACCAGGCGTCCAGCCAGGACGGTCCGCGACCCGCACCGATGTCGGGCACGACGGACTCCACACCGGATCCGAAGCGGGAATCCATGTCCGCAATCGTGCTTTCGGTCGCGCCGATCGGCTCGTCAGCCACCAACGTCGCCTGGGCGACGGCCCACTCCTCGTCCGTCACCGCCGAACCGTCACGGTTCGGGCGCTGGCCCGGGTCCGGGCCACGAGAATCCACCACGGTCACGCCACGCCTCCCGACGTGCAGAACTGTTCGGTCGAACCTTTTCCAGCGCGGTCGGCGACACCGGCGAGCAGCCGCTCGCGCTGCGTGCCGTCGAGCACGGCCGCGAGCGCGGTCCACGCCATCGCCACCGCCCCGTCGAGGACCGCCAGGTCCGCCGAGGGAGCGGCGCAGGCCGCGGCGAACTCCGCCTGGTGGTTGACCGCGTCTCCGCATTCCACCGCGATCATCGGGTGGATCGCGGGCAAGGCCCTGGTCACGTTGCCCATGTCGGTGCTGCCGATGACCCGGCCCCGCTCGGTGCTCCGATCGAGCGGTTCACGCCCGAGATCGGTGATCGCGCGACGGTACGCCTCCGACAACCACTGGTCGCAGGCCAGCTCCGCGTAGACCGGGGAGATCTGCACGATCTCGTGCGAACATCCGGTCGCCGTCGCACTCGCTTCGAAGCAGGCCCGGATGCGGTTCTCCAGGCGCTGCAACGAGCGCGCTTCGGCAGCACGCAGGTTGTAGACCGCCGCGGTGCGCGCGGGCACGATGTTCGGCGCCGCGCCACCCTCCGTGACGATACCGTGCACCATCTGCTGCGGCTCCAGGTGCTGCCGCAGGAGTCCGATGGCCACCTGCGCGACGGTGAGCGCGTCGGCGGCGTTGATGCCGAAATCGGGCGCGGCCGCGGCGTGGGCGGCGCGGCCGGCGTAGCGGACCTCCAGGTCGGTGATGGCCAGCGAGCTCGGCAGGCAGATGTCCTCCGTCCCGGGGTGCACCATCATCGCCAGGGCGACGTCGTCGAAGACGCCGGCCTCCAGCATCACGACCTTGCCGCCGCCGGTCTCCTCGGCCGGGGTGCCGAGCACCTTGACGGTGAGTCCGGCTTCGTCGGCGATCTCGGCCAGCGCGAGCGCGGCGCCCACGGCGGAGGCGGCGATGACGTTGTGCCCGCAAGCATGTCCGACCTGCGGCAACGCGTCGTACTCGGCGCAGATGCCGACGACGAGGTCACCGCTACCGCGCTCGGCGATCAGAGCGGTCTCGAGGCCGGCCACGGGGGTCTGGACGGTGAAGCCGTGCTCGGCGAGCAGCGCTGCGACCTTGGCGGCGCTGCGGTGCTCGGCGAAGGCCGTCTCCGGCTCGGCGTGGATGCTGCGGGACAGCCCGGTCAGCGCCGCCTCGTTCCGGCGCACGACGTCGCGGCAGCGGTCGCGCAGCGCGGTTCGGCCTCCGGGCGCGCTCTGATCTTCGGGCGGGGTGGTACGCATGTGCGTTCATCCTGCATCAGCCCGATCAGCGGCGCGTGACGAGCACGCTACGTGGCGACCACCGGTAGGCGAGCTGCGCCGAACGGGTGGCGAGACTTCAGCTGGACAGAAAAAGGTGAATCCACATATTAGTTGAATTCCACGCAATTCCACGGTCCGAGACGGACATTCCCGACGCAGGGCCGGGAATGGGTGTGGGCCGGCACCGGTCGGGGGGCTTCCCGGCGCCGACCCACGTCTCATTGGGCTACTCACCCAGGAAGCGTGCGGAATGACTCCACACGCACGATCAGGTGTGAAAGTCCCACAGCTTCGCCGTCAGGTCTAGTCCATGGCGGAAATTGGTAGCGAAGAAATAGCGAAAACCGACGACACGGTCCGTTTTATCGGAATACCTACTTCTTCTTCTCGAAGAACAGCATCGGCTTCTTCCGGGCCTTGCGGGAAAGCAGCACGAGCCCGATCAGCACCACACCGGCGACCCCCATCGCGGTGCGCTGGTTGCGCTCGGCCTGCGTCTCGCGCTCGGGCGCGGGCGACTCCGGCGTCGGCTGCTGGGCCACGACGGCGACCTGGGCCACCTCCGCCTGACCAGCGGCCGGGCCTGCCGCCGCCCATGGTGTGAACAGCAGGGATAACGCGATCGCAAGTCCCGCGAGCAGGCGGCCGATCCGCCACATGATGGCTCCACATCCTTCGCGTCGCGCCGGATCACCGACACATCCGGGTCGTGTTCCGCGACCCCGTCCAGGGGTCACCCGTTCCGGTCGGAGTCGATCATATCGAACACGTGCCGCGAGCGAACGAGGTCGACTCCCCCCAGTGAGGACAGTCCTGGATCGACCGTCGAGCGACAACCGCCGGTTCAGCGAACCCCGGGTTCACGATCGATTCGCTCCCCGAGTTCATCGACGATCAAGGTGTCCCGGTCCACGCTATCGGTGCGATAAGCGGCCCGGCCCACGAGTTGCGCGAGAACCGGCGCGGTGAGCATCTGGAACAGTCCAACGAGGATCAATCCGGTGGCATAACCGAGGTCCAGCTGCACACCGGTGCCGATCAGGATCAGGATCAGGCCCAGCGTCTGCGGTTTCGTGGCGGCCTGCAGCCGCGCGGTCACGTCCGGGAAGGTCAGCAGTCCGATCGCCCCGAACAGGCAGGACAGCGCGCCGCCGATCAGGCAGATCGCGGAGAGGACGTCCGTCCAGCTCATCGGTACGGCTCCTTCTTCTCGATCAACTTCGCGGTGCTGATCGACCCGATGAAGGCCAGCAGCGCGAAGGCGGCCAGCAGCGCGATGTTCGACCCGTCCTGCTGCAGGCCCATGCCCACGCAGGTGCCCGCGACGACCAGCGTCACCAGCACGTCGACGGCCACGATCCGGTCCAGCGTGGTCGAACCGAGCAGCAAGCGGACGACCACCAGCAGCCCCGCCACGCTCAGCAGCACGAAGGTCACGGCGAAGACCCAGCTCATCCCGCATCACCCCTGACCAGTTCTCGCTGCCCGGCGGAGCCGACCGCGTCGACGACCAGCCTTTCCAGGAACCACATCTCGCGTCGCACCGAGTCCTCCTCGCCGGGACGCATGCCCAGCGCGTAGACGTAGCAGGTGCGGTTGGCGCGGTCGATCTGCAGCACGAACTTGCCCGGCGCGAGCGACACCGCGCTGGCCACGATCGCGATCACGTGGTCGGAGTCGCTGCGCAGCGCGCTGGCCACGATGCCCGCCTTGGCGCTGCGCCGGTGCCACACCGCCTGCCAGGCCACCCGGAGGGTGGAGATCACCAGGTCCCAGGCCAGGTAGCCGATCAGCCGCAGCATCGGCAGCGGGCGCAGCACCATGCGGGTGCGGATCATCGGCAGCGGGAACATCTGGGTCACCAGCAGCGCCACCAGCACGCCGAAGAACAGCGTCCCGACGTCGAAGGTGCCCCACAGCAGGACCCACACCGCGGTCAGCCAGATCACCAGCGGAACCCGGCGCAGCAGGCGCTGGTGCTTCGGCATGCGCTCACCCACCGGAACCACCTCCCAGCACCGCGGTGCGGTAGGTCTCGCCGTGCATCAAATCGCCGGCCGCGCGGCCCGCGACCTCGCCCAGCGGGCCCGCGACCAGCGCGATCACCAGGCTGGACACGACGAGCACGCCGGTCGCGGCCAGCATCGGTCGGCTGGAGCTGGCGGTGCCGACGACCAGTTCGTCGGTCGGGTCCGGGTCCGGCGCGGGAGCCTTCACCTGGCCCCAGAACACCCTGGTCCACACCCGCGCCATCGCGTAGAGGCTCAGCAGGCTGGTCAGCACGGCACCGGCGGTCACCGCGTAACCGGTGATCGTGCCGCTGCCGATGCCCGCTTGCAGCAGCGCGAGCTTGGCGACGAATCCGGAGAACGGCGGCACGCCCGCCAGGCTCAACGCCGGGAGCGCGAACAGGACCGCGATCAGCGGGGCGGCCTTGGCCATGCCGCCCATCCGGGTCAGCGCCACCGTCCCGCTGTGCCGCGTGATCAGACCGCTGACCAGGAACAACGTCGCCTGCACGGTGATGTGGTGGACGACGTAGAGGATCACGCCGGTGAGCCCGACGACGTTGTAGACGCCGAGCCCGAACAGCATGTACCCGATGTGGCTGACCAGCAGGAACGACAGCAACCGGTTGAGGTCGTTCTGCGCGAGCGCGCCGAGCGCGCCGACGATCATGGTGATCAGCGCGATGCCGAGCATCAGGTCCCAGGTCTCGGAGTGCGCGAACACCAGCGTCTGAGTGCGGATCAGCGCGTAGATGCCGACCTTGGTCAGCAGGCCTGCGAACACCGCGGTGACCGGTGCGGGCGCCGTGGGGTAGCTGTCCGGCAGCCAGAAGTGCAGCGGCACCATCGCGGCCTTCACGCCGAACACGATCACCACGAGCAGCGCCAGCGCGATCTGCAGGCCGCGCGGCAGGTCGGCGACCTTGGTGCCCAGGTCGGCGAGGTTGACGGTGCCGGTCGAGGCGTAGACCAGCGCGATCATCGTGATGAACAGCAGCGACGAGGCGAGGCTGACGATCGTGTAGGTCATGCCCGCGCGGACCCGGGTGGAGGTGGTGCGGCGGGTGATCAGCACGTACGACGAGCTGAGCATGATCTCGAAGGCGACGAAGAGGTTGAACAGGTCGCCGGTGAGGTACGCCAGCGACACGCCCGCGCACAGCATCAGGTACATCGGGTGGAACGTCGTGCTGGAGCGCTCCCGGCCGTAGTCGGTGATGCGCTGCCCGATCGAGTAGATCAGCACCGCGAACGTCACGACCGAGGACACCAGCAGCAGCAGCGACGAGAGCCGGTCGGCGATGAGCGTGATGCCGAAGGGTGCCGGCCAGGCGCCCATCTGCAGCACGACGGGCCCGCTCTGGTCGGAGGTGTAGAGCAGCACCGCCGCGTCGGCGATGATCACGCCCAGGACCAGCAGGCCGAGGATGCGCTGCACGTCGGCGAAGCGGCCGAGGGCCAGCGAGAGCCCGGCGGCGGCCAGCGGCAGCAGGACCGGCAGGGCGACCAGAACCGTCACTGCGCCGCCTCCTTCGCCGGTTCGTCCTCGGTCGAGTCGTCGTCGTCCGAGTCCTCACCGGACTCCAGCCGCTTCTCCAGCCGCTGGATCCGGCGGTCCTCGACGTCGTCGCGGACCTCGTCGTGGCCCAGCAGCGTCCAGGACCGGTAGGCCAGCGCCAGCAGGAACGTGGTGAGCGCGAAGGTGATCACGATGGCGGTCAGCGCCATGGCCTGCGGCAGCGGATCGGTCATCTCCTCCGGGCGGGCGATGTCGAGCATCGGGGGGCGCCCGGGCGGGCCGCCCGCGATCTGCAGCAGCAGGTTCGAGCCGTGGCCGAGGACCACGATGCCCAGCAGGATCCGCATCAGGGAGCGCTGCATGAGCAGGTAGAAGCCCACCGAGTAGAGGACCGCGATGGCGAACGCCACGGTCAGGTTGATGGTCATCGGCGCCCCCTCGCCGCGGCGTCGGCATCGGCCTCGATGCCCGAGCCGAGGGTGCGCAGCAGGTCCAGCACCACGCCCACGATCAGCAGGAACACGCCGGTGTCGAGGACGACGCTGCTGACGAACTTGATCTCGCCGAGCAGCGGCACGGTGAACTTGTAGATCGCGGTCTCCAGCAGCTGGCCGCCGAAGATCAGCGGCAGGAACGCCGCGGCGCAGGCGATCGTCAGCCCGAGGCCGATCAGCACCGGCGGTCGCATCGACACCACGGCGCTGTCGTCCATGCGGCCACCGGCGAGGTGGCGCAGCAGGAACGCCTGCCCGGCCACCAGCCCGCCGCTGAAGCCGCCGCCCGCGCGGTCGTGCCCGGCGAACAGCAGGTAGATCGACAGCACCAGCACGGTCGGGAACACGATGCGCGCGACCAGCTCCAGCAGCACCGAGCGGGCCTGGCCTTCGCGGCGGAAACCGGACAGCAGCCAGCGCTCGGTGGGCGCGTCCCAGTTCGTCCAGGACGGCTTGGTCGAGGGACTCACTTGCGCACCTCCTGCTGCTGCGTCTGCTCGCGCCTGCGGCGTTCGTGCCGCGAGGCCAGGATCAGGCTGGCGACACCGGTCGCGGCGACCGCGAGGACCGCGATCTCGCCGACGGTGTCGAAGGCGCGGAAGTCCACGATGATCGCGTTGACGACGTTGGTGGCCCCGGCGCCCTTCTCGGCGTGGTCCATGAAGTACTGGCTGGCCTCGGGCGGCGCCTGGCGCGCCGAGCTGAACCCGATCGCGGCCAGCGCGACGAACAGCCCGGCGGCGGTGGCGATGATCGCTTTGGGGATCCGGATGGCCTTCGACGAGTCAGCCTGCGAGAAGCGCTCCGGGAGCCGCCGCAGCACGAACACGAACGCCACGACGGTCAGCGTCTCCACCAGGAACTGCGCGAGCGCGAGGTCCGGGGCGCCGTCGACGATGAACAGCCCGCCGATGCCGTAGCCGATGACGCCGACCAGCAGCACCGCGGTGAGCCTGCGGTGGGCGCGCAGCACGGCCAGCGCCGCGAGCACCACGCCCAGGCTCAGCGGCACCTGCAGCAGGTTGTCGTAGGCGCGCAGGTCGTCGGGCACGGTGAACTGGATCAGCAGGGCGGATCCGGGGATGGCCACGACCGTCACCAGGACGATGCCGAGGTAGGTGGGCAGCGAACCCACCTGGGTGCGCGCGGTGACGGCGACCGCGACGCGCTCCAGCAGCGCGGTGATCCGCTCGTAGCCGCGCTGGGCGTTGAGCGGCTGCGGGAGCCGGTTGCGCCAGGCGGTGAGCGGGGTGCGCACCCGGTGCAGCACCAGACCACCGGCGACGGCGAGCACCGACAGCGCGAGCGGGATGCTGAAGCCGTGCCACAGCGCGAGCTCGGCGGGCTTGCCGACGGACTCGTAGGACGTCGCGTAGCCGTCGGCGAGCTCGTGGGCCAGCGGGTAGGCGACGCCCAGCACCAGTCCGGCGAGCGCGGGCAGCCCGGCGGGGATCAGGGCCTGCAGGTCGGCGGGCTTGACGCTGGTCGGCGCGAGCCCGGGTTTGGTGCCGAAGGCGCCGAACCACATGCGCAGGCTGTAGGCGACGGTGAGCATCGAGCCGAGCACCAGGAAGACGTCGACCGCGGCGCCTGCGGGCCCGGTCAGGAACGCGCCGAACGCGGCCTCCTTGCCGAGGAACCCGAGCATCGGCGGCAGGCCCGCCATCGAGCCCGCGGCCAGCGCGGCGATCGCCGCGAGCCACGGCTGGCGTGCGGCGAGCCCGGAGAGCTTGCGGATGTCGCGGGTGCCCGCCTGGTGGTCGATCATGCCGACGACCAGGAACAGGGTGGCTTTGAACAGGCCGTGCGCGAGCAGCATGGTCGCTCCGGCCAGCGCGGCGTCGTGGCTGCCCGCGCCGAAGAGCACCATCAGGAATCCGAGCTGGCTGACCGTTCCGTAGGCCAGCAGCTTCTTCAGGTCGTGCTCGTGCAGCGCGCGCCAACCGCCGAAGAGCATCGTGGCCAGCCCGAACACCACGGCCGGAACGCGCCATTCGAGCTGCGCTTCGAAGATCGGGCCGAGCCGGGCGACGAGGAAGACACCGGCTTTGACCATCGACGCCGCGTGCAGGTAGGCGCTGATCGGGGTGGGGGCGACCATCGCGGCGGGAAGCCAGTTGTGGAAGGGCAGCTGCGCGGACTTGGTGAACGCGCCCACCAGGATCAGCACCGCGGCCACGGCGGTGGCGGTGCCTGTCGGCGGGCGGTCGATGAGCTCGGAGATCCGGTAGGTGCCCGCCGTCTCGCCCAGGACGACGAAGCCGAGCAGCATGACCAGTCCGCCGAGACTGGTGATCATCAGGGCCTGCAGCGCCGACCGGCGGGATTCGCGGCTGATGCCCGCCTGCCCGACCAGCAGGAACGAGCAGACCGTGGTCAGCTCCCAGAAGATGTAGACGGTGGTGAGGTCGTCGGCCACGACCAGTCCGAGCATCGCTCCGGCGAAGCCCAGCAGCAGCGGTGCGGAACGCCGCGCGTCACCGCGTCCTCGGGCGAAGTAGGAGTCGGCGTAGATCAGCACCAGCACGCCCAGGCCGCAGACCAGGATGGTCATCACCAGCGCGAGCGCGTCGAGGCGGAACCCGAAGTTCAGGCCGATCAGCGGCACCCAGGGCACGGTTTCGGTCATCGTCCGGCCCGCGAGCACCTGCGGCGTGCGTGCGAGCAGCCAGACGGCGGCCGCGGCGGGTGGGATCGCGGCGATCAGGAACGCGGCGCGGGTGTTGCGCCGGGCCACCAGCGGCAGGAGCGCGGCCACCAACAGGTGCGCGATGACGAAGCCGAACAAGGCACCTCCTCCGCACCGCTGTTGTCATGCCTGCCAGCCTCGCCCGATCATTCGCCACCCAGGAGGTCCGCGCACCGCGGCGCGATCAGGCGCCGCGGATGTCCGGAAGGTCCGACCAACGACAATTTATCTGCACGCGCGGGTCTCGCGCCAACGCCGCCCATCGGAGAGTCCGGGCCGCTGGGAGCCGGTTTTTCGTTGCGCCGAAATAACGTTCGCCTTCAAAACGGCCCGGGAGCGCGACTGTGCAAGTGGGATTCTTCACGTGGCGTAACATCATCTCCCGACCTGGGCGATCTCCCGGTCGCCGATGCGGCTCCGCTGAGTTTTCGACGGTCTTCGTACCCGTTCCGGCCCGGCTGTCGGACCGAAGGTGGAAAATGTGGCCGTGCCCACCGACAACCAGAACACCCTCGCCGGCATCGGCCGGCTGATCGCCGACCGGTACCGCCTGGAGCGCAAGCTCGGCGGCGGCGCGATGGGCACCGTGTGGTACGGCACAGATGAACTGCTGCATCGCCCGGTGGCCGTCAAGCAGGTCAAGCTCGCGCCGGGGATGCCGGAGGAGGAGGCGGCCGAGCTGCGCGAGCGCGCGCTGCGCGAGGCTCGTGCCATCGCGGTGCTGTCCCACCCGAACGTGGTGACGCTCTACGACGTCGCGCGCGACCAGGACGAGCCGTTCGTGGTGATGGAGCTCGTCCCGTCGCAGAGCCTGGCGGCGATCCTCGACGACCACGGTGCTCTCAACGACAACCAGCTCGCGGTGATCGCCGACGGGGTCGCTGCCGGGCTGGACGCCGCGCACCGGGCCGGGATCGTGCACCGCGACGTCAAGCCGGGCAACGTGCTGATCGGCGACGACGGCCGGTTGAAGGTCAGCGATTTCGGCATCTCCCGCAACATCGCCGAGCACACGCTCACCAACACCGGGATCCTGCTGGGAACACCGGCCTACATCGCTCCCGAGGTGGCCGCAGGTGAAGCGGTGACTGCCGCCGCGGACCTGTGGGGTTTGGGCGCCACGCTGTTCGCCGCCGCCGAGGGCCGTCCGCCCTACGACGTGGGCGACGATCCACTCGCGACGGTCACCGAGGTCGTGCGCGGCCCCGTTCCGACGCTGCACCGGCCGGGCGCGGTGGGCGACGTGATCCGGGCGCTGATGGTCAAGGACCCGGCGCAGCGGATGCCGTTGACGGAGGTGCGGCGCCGGTTGCAGCACCTGCTGCCGGAACCGGGCGCCCGTCCGTTCGCGATGCTGCTGGATCCCGATGCGCCGACCGTCCGGGTCCGGCATCGGGTGCTGCAGCAGACCTCTCAGGACAAGCCGTCGATCCCACCGGCTCCCCAGCTCACCGGTTCGGCGCCGCTGGCGGCCGATCCCGGTCCGCCGCCGTTCACCTTGCAGGACCCGCCGAAGAAGGAGCGCCGTCCGCTGCGCGCGTTCGCGCTGGTGCTGGCAGCGCTGCTGCTGTTCACGGCGGCGCTGATCGGGTCGTTCGCGGCGACGCGCCTGATGGCGGGCCAGCCGCTGCTGCCGGAGCTGGGCCCACCGTCCACCTCGGACCTGAGCCCGGTGCTCCCGGCGCTGACACCGCGCAGGGAGGACGCCAAGCACTCGGCGGCTCCCGACGGCGGCGAGTTCTCGATCATGGCTCCGGCCGGGTGGCGCACCTTCCACAGCGAGCGCAACGACCTGTCGAACAACTCGGTGGTCGCGTTCGTGTCCGGTGATGGCGCCACGGAGGTCGCGGTGCAGCGCTACGGCGACTACTTCGAGAGGGGCCTGACGCTGGACGGCTACCAGACGCAGCTCCCGCGAGCGATCGGCGGCCCGGCGGCCGACGTCGCCGTCAACAGCTTCCACACGGTCGACGGCGTGCGCAGGGTCGTCTACTCGACCAAGGTGGAGCAGCTGCTCAGCGGTCCGGCCAAGGAGATCGAACGCCGCACGACGGCGGCGCTGCGGCAATCCGGCGACGACCTCTGGATCGTCCGGGTGACCAGCAGCCCGCAGCAGTGGCAGCAGGCGGATGCCCTGCTGGACCAGGTGCTGCCCACCTTCGACCCCGCCGGCTGAGGCCGCGGGCACCCGTCCCGGCGGGGTCGTCGCCGGTGTCCGAACAGTCCACTCCCGATGTCGCATTTGCCTGGTCGATTCGGACCAAATCCGGCCACGGGTGAGGCGGACGAGCACGCGGCGGAAAAACGGAGAGACTAAGCTGCCCGGCCGTGACCGCTACGAACATTTCCGACCCGTCCGCCCTCGCCCACGAGGCTTCGGCGAAGCTCGCCGAGCTCACGGGTGTCGATGGCCACGACCTGGCCGTCGTCCTCGGTTCCGGCTGGCAGCCCGCCGCCGACGAGATCGGGACGCCCGAAGCCGAGATCGGCATGGACGAGCTGCCGGGCTTCGCCAAGCCGGGCGCCGTCGGGCACACCGGCAAGATGCGCTCGGTGCCCGTGGGCGACAAGCGCGTGCTGGTCATCCTCGGCCGCACCCACATGTACGAGGGCCACGGCATCGTGAAGGTCGCGCACGGCGTGCGGGCCGCCGTGGCGGCCGGGTGCCGGACGGTGATGCTCACCAACGCGGCAGGCGGCATCCGCGAGGGCATGCAGGTCGGGCAGCCGGTCCTGATCAGCGACCACATCAACATGACTTCGCTGTCCCCGCTGGTGGGCGCGAACTTCGTGGACCTGACCGACCTCTACTCGCCGCGGCTGCGGGAACTGGCGCGCGGCATCGACTCCTCGCTGGAGGAGGGCGTCTACGCGGGTCTGCCGGGCCCGCACTTCGAGACCCCGGCGGAGATCCGGATGCTGCGCACCCTCGGCGTGGACCTGGTGGGCATGTCGACCGTGCTGGAGGCCATCACCGCGCGTTCGCTGGGCGCCGAGGTGTTCGGCCTGTCGCTGGTGACGAACCTGGCGGCCGGGTTGAGCGGTCAGCCGCTCAACCACGAGGAGGTCCTGGAAGCGGGCCGGGTTTCGGCTTCGCGGATGGGCCGGCTGCTGCGGTCGTTGCTGGAGGCGGCGTGACCCAGCCGGACGTCCGGGCGGCCGCGGAGCGGTGGATCGCCGATGACGTCGACCCCCGTGCCCAGGACGAGCTGCGGGAACTCCTCGACTCGCCCGAGCTGGCCGACCGGATGTCGGGCATGCCGCGCTTCGGCACGGCGGGGCTGCGCGCCCCGGTGCGCGCGGGTGCCAACGGCATGAACCGGGCGGTGGTCGTGCGCACCAGCGCCGGGGTCGCGAGCTGGCTGGTCCAGCAGGGGCTCGGCGGCGGGATCGTGGTCGTGGGCCGGGACGCCCGGCACGGTTCGGAGGACTTCGCCGAGGACGCCGCCGGCGTGCTGTCGGCGGCGGGCTTCGACGTGCGGGTGCTGCCGGAGCCGCTGCCGACGCCGGTGGTCGCGCACGCCGCGCGGGCGTTGGACGCGGTGGCCGGGATCCAGATCACCGCGTCGCACAACCCCCCGCAGGACAACGGTTTCAAGCTCTACCTGGGGGGCGGCGTCCAGCTGATCAGCCCGGCCGACACCGAGATCGAGGCGGCGATCGCGAAGACGCCGGCGGCGAACGCGGTGTCGCGCAAGCAGAACTGGACGCTGCTGGAGTCCGGCCAGGACGACTACCTGGCCCGGGTGTCGGCGTTGCCGCGCGGCGGCGACCGCGAGGTCCGAGTGGCGGCCACGGCGTTGCACGGCGTCGGCGCGAAGACCTTGCGAAGGGCGTTGCAGCGCGCGGGTTTCGACGACGTGCACTTCGTGGCCTCGCAGTCCGAACCGGACCCGGACTTCCCGACCGTGGGTTTCCCGAACCCGGAGGAGCCCGGCGCGACGGACGAGCTGTTGCAGCTGGCCGAGGACATCAACTCGGATCTCGCGATCGCGCTGGACCCGGATGCCGACCGGTGCGCGCTGGGCGTGCGCGAGGCGGGCACCTGGCGGATGTTGCGCGGCGACGAGACCGGCGTGCTGCTGGCCTGGCACGTGCTGTCCACTTTGGATGAGTCGGCGCCGGACCCGCTGGTCGCCACGACGATCGTGTCCTCCAGCATGCTGCGCTCGATCGCCGCCGAGTTCGGCGTCCGCTACGCCGAGACGCTCACCGGGTTCAAGTGGCTGGTGCGCGCGGGCGACGGCGAGGGAACGGGCCTGGTGTACGCCTACGAGGAGGCGCTGGGGCACTGCGTCGATCCCGACCGGGTGCGCGACAAGGACGGCATCTCGGCCGCGGTGCTGGCCTGCGACCTCACGGCGAGCCTGCTGGCCTCGGGCGATCACCTGCTGGACCTGCTCGACGAGCTGTCCACCGAGCACGGCGTGCACCAGACGGGACAGGTGTCGGTGCGGGTGACCGATCTCGCGGTGATCCCGCGGATCATGGAGCGGCTGCGCGGCGAACCCCCGCAGGAGCTGGTGGGCACGGCCGTGCAGACCCGCGACCTGCTGCCGGACACCGACGCGCTGGTGGTCACCGGCGACGGCGGGCTGCGCGTGGTGATCCGCCCGTCCGGGACCGAACCGAAGCTCAAGTGCTACCTGCAGGTGGTCGAGCAGGTCGGCGAGCTGCCGCTGGCGGAGGCCAAGCAGCGCGCCGCCGACCGCCTGGACGAGCTCACCCGAGCCGTGACGGCCCTGGTGGAGGAGTAGATGGCCAAGCTGCTGATCGTGCACCACACGCCCTCGCCCGGGATGCAGGCGATGCTCGAGCAGGTGGTGGCTGGTGCGACGACCGACGAGATCGAGGGCGTCGAGGTCGTGCGGCGGCCTGCGCTGAGCGCCACCGCCTCCGATGCCCTCGACGCCGACGGCTACCTGCTGGGGACCCCGGCCAACCTGGGCTACATCTCGGGTGCGCTGAAGCACTTCTTCGACACGATCTACTACCCCTGCCTCGACGCGACCAGCGGACGGCCGTTCGGCTACTACGTCCACGGCAACGAGGGCATCGAGGGAGCCCAGCGCGCGATCACCTCGATCACCACGGGGTTGGGCTGGCAGCAGGCGGCCGAGCCCGCGACCGTCCTGGGCACGCCGGAGAAGTCCGACCTGGATTCCTGCTGGGAGCTGGGCGCCACGGTGGCCGCGAACCTGATGCGGTAGGTGGTCCCGGGACCACCCAGTTGATCTTGGTTGGGGTGGCTCCTATAGCCTGATCGTGTCGTCGGGGCGCGCCCCTTGACGACGGCGGGGCGCCCCGGACAGAGCCCGCCTTCCCTCATCACGTGCGATGTTCGGGGCGCCCCGCACCTTCGCTCATCGTAATCAGCCACCCACCGTTCGCAGAGGTCGCCGAGGAATCCGCAGGCCCTCCAGCAGCATTTCCGGGGCCGTACGCGTTACCCTGCGACAGTGAGTGAGGAAACGATCCGACTCGAACTCGATGACTCCGGCGTCTCCGTGGATCTCCCCAAGCCCCCTGGTCCTCACGACCAGGTTCAGGGCGTTCCCTACCGGCCGGTCGAGTTCCGTGACGACGACCTACCGGCGGCTTTGGAACGATCCGCCAAGTGGCTTCGCGAGGCCCAGAACTGGCTCGGCGAACCGATCGATGTGATCGCGGTTCATCTCGATTACGACGATCGAGACGGCGCCCCGTACTACGACCTGAAGTTGATGTGCAACGAGGAAGACCTGGCAGGCGCACCGATCGCGATGCGCAGACTGCGAAGCGATTCCGTCGGCTGACCGTCTTCTGAAGACTTTCGAATCAACGCGATGGCCCGGCCGGCCCGTCCGGCCGGGCCGCTCTTCTAGAACCTCGAACGACGGCCTTTCCACTGGTCGCGGCCCTGGTGGGCGCGCAGGGCGCCGTCGAGCAGGAGCACGCCGAACAGCGTCCCGCTGATCGGTGCCAGCAGCGCGAGCTCGGGGTTGGACCGCATGAACTTCGCCGTCCCGGCGTGGGCGGCGCTCTGCGCGGCGCAGCCGGCGAGCCCGAGCGCGGTCAGCACCGGTCGGCGCCCCCGCCCCACCAGCACCGACAGCGGCGCGGCCAGCGACATCGCGATCTGGCCGAGGCCGATGGCCGCCAGCGTCGGCGCCGAGCCCTTGGTGCCCGCCACGAAGCTCTTCCGGAACGACGCCCAGCCCTGCTCGAAGGGATCCATCCCGCTGGTGCGCAGGTGGTCGAGGCCGTCGACGGTGCGCGTGGTGCCGCCGTGGTCGCGCACGGCTGTGGCGATCGCCACGTCCTCGTTGCGGATCGCGGCGAACGCGGCCCACCCGCCGACCTTCTCGTAGTGCGAGCGGCGCACCAGGATGCAGTGGCCGATGGCGAACGCCTTGCGACCCCGGCCGTCCGGTGAGGCGTTCTCGCCGATGAGCTGCAGCCCCGGCGGCATCAGCAGCGGCCAGGTCGCCGAGCGGTCCGCAGGAGGGCCACCAGGGGTGGAGACGAGGTCGGCCTCAATGGCGTCGGCCGTGGCCAGCAAGCGTCTGAGCAGGTCCGGTGCGGCGACGGTATCGGCGTCGAGGAACAGCAGCCACTCCCCGGCCTCCGGCGGTCCGGCGGCCTCCACGCCGACGTGCATCGCGTGCACCTTGCCGCCCCAGCCGGGCGGCGGCGCATCCACTCGCACCGGCACCACGCGCGGGTCGCGCCGGGCGAACTCGCGGGCGATCTCGCCGGTGGCGTCGGTGGAGCCGTCGTCGACCACGACCACCCGCAGCAGCGCATCGTGCTGGGCGCCGTGGGTCTGCGACACGATCGAGTCCAGGCAGTCGGCGAGGACAGCGGCTTCGTTGCGGGCGGGGACGACGACGGTGACCTTGGGCGGGGCGACAGCACCGGACCGGGGTTCCCACAGCGGCGCGATGGCGCGCGTCTGGCGGATCGTGCGCGCGCTGCGGACCAGCACCCCCACGGCGACCGCACCGAGCACCAACGACCAGCGGTTCGTGTGTCTTCGCGGTGAAACCACGAACTCAGCGTGCCACGGAAGGGGCGAACGGGTGCTGATCAAATGCCCTAATTGGCGCCGAACTTCGCGTTGCGCCCACGCCCCGGAGCGGTTTCGACAGGTCGTCGGAGTCAGACCGCCCCGTACTCGCGGTCCCCCGCGTCGCCGAGGCCGGGAACGATGAAGCCCGACTCGTTGAGCCGGTCGTCGATGCTCGCCGTCACCACGTTCACCGGCAGGCCGGCCTCTTCGAGGCGCCGGACGCCCTCGGGCGCGGCGAGGGTGCAGATGGCGGTGACGTCGGTGGCGCCGCGCTCCACCAGCAGCTCGATCGTGTGCACCATCGAGCCGCCGGTGGCCAGCATCGGGTCGAGCACCAGCACCGGGATGCCGGTGAGGTCCGCCGGCAGCGATTCCAGGTACGGGGTGGGCTGCAGGGTCTCCTCGTCCCGGGCGAGCCCGACGAAGCCCATCTGCGCCTCCGGGATCAGCCGGTGCGCCTGGTCGGCCATCCCCAGCCCGGCGCGCAGCACCGGGACCAACAGCGGCGGCTTCGCGATCCGGTAGCCGGTGGTCTTGGCCACCGGCGTGTGGATGGGCTCCTCCGCCAGCTCGGCGTCGCGGGTCGCTTCGTAGATGAGCATCAGCGTGAGCTCTTGCAACGCAGCGCGGAAGGCGGCGCTGTTGGTGCGCGCATCGCGCATCGTCGACAACCGCGACTTCGCCAGGGGGTGGTCCACGACCCGAACGTCCATGACGGACAACCGTAACGGCCGCTTCCCACCCCCGGCGCACGGACTTGCGAGAACGTGTCGCCGATCGCACGTCTACGGGTGCAGGACGACCTTCGTGTAGCCCTCGATGCGCTGGTCGAACTTGCTGTAGGCATCAGGGGCGTCGTCCAGCGACAGCTCGTGGGAGACGACGAAGCTCGGCTTCGCCCGCCCCGAGATGATCATGTCGCGCAGCTGCCGGTTGTAGCGCTTGACGTTGCACTGACCGGTTCCCACGACCTGGCCCTTCTCGAACATCCTCCCGATGGACACCAGCAGCCTGCCCTTCTTGGCCTCCTCCGACGGACCGCCCGGATCCGCGGGCACGTAGAGGCCGGGCACGCCGAGCCGCCCGGTCGGGCGCACGGTTTCGATCAGCGAGTTGAGCACGATGGCGGGTTCTTCCTTGCTCGCGTCGCCGGTCTGCGCCTGGTAGCCGACGGCGTCGACGCCCTTGTCGGTTCCCTCGCCGTTGGTCCGATCCTTGATCATCTGGACCGGGTCGCCCTGCGAGAAGTCGATCGGGACCGCGCCCATCTCCTCGGCCTTGGCCAGCCGCTCCGGGATGCGGTCCACGCAGAACACCTGGGACGCGCCGCGCAGCAGCGCGGAGTAGGCGGCCATCAGGCCCACCGGCCCCGCCCCGTACACCGCGACGCTCTCACCCGGTGACACCTGCGCGAGCTCGCAGCCGTGGTAGCCGGTCGGGAAGATGTCGGCCAGCAGCACGAAGTCGGTCTCGTGCTCGTTGCCGGCGGGCAGCTTCAGGCAGTTGAAGTCGGCATGCGGGACCCGCAGGTGCTCGGCCTGCCCGCCGGTGTAGGGACCCATGGAGACGTAGCCGTAGGCCCCGCCCGCGAACCCGGGGTTGACGGTGAGGCAGAAACCGGTGTTGCCCGCCATGCAGTTCTTGCAGAACCCGCAGGCCACGTTGAACGGCATCACCACCCGGTCGCCCTTGGCCAGGCCGACGACGCCTTCACCGAGCTCCTCGACGACTCCCATGTTCTCGTGCCCGAACACGATCCCCGGCTCAGCGGCCGTGCGCCCCTCGTACATGTGCAGGTCCGAGCCGCAGATCGCGGTCGACGTCACCCGCACGATCACGTCGCTGGGATGCTGGAGCCTCGGGCTCTCCACCTCATCCACAGCAACCCGGTAAGGCTCCTGGTACACGACGGCCTTCATCTCAGACCTCCAGAACACATGCGTGACCATTCATGGCACCCGGGGGAATACCCATCTCCGGCCGCGCGCACGCACACGGCCGGGGGACTTTCAGCGGGTGCGATCCCGAGGCGGGTGGAGGCGGTCGCCGGTTGCGGTGGCGGTCAGCCAGCAGGTGTCGCAGGTCGGGGACAGCCAGTCGATCGCGGTCGGTTTGCCCAGGTCGATCGTCTCGCCGCAGAGGGTTTCGCGGCACTGACCCGGGTGCGGCGGTTCCGTGGGGTGCAGAGCGTGGCGGAGGCTGCGAATGACCGCGGTCATGAGCGAAGCGGTACTACGCCAGCAGATCGGCGGTCCACGAATCCGACACCAAGGACCGCGCTGGGGGCACTCTCGCCTTCAGCCGTGAGCGGTGGAACGACTTCCTCACCGGCCTCCGCAACCAGCATCACCACCCGTGACCCCGTAGCGCCCCGGTCACCTCACCCGGAATACCGCCGTGATCAGGTGCCCGATTACTGCCGTATTCGGTACCTGATCACTGCGGTATTCCGGGCACCTCCCCGGCACCGGGAGTTCGGCGGAGGTGCTGGGCGGGTGGCGTGATCGTTCCACCTGGGACGCGCGGCGCGGGTGGCGACCTAGACTGCTGGCCATGGCATGGACGCCGTTCGATCTTGACGACGCCGTGCGGGACGACCGGTCGCTGCGCCGGTTCCTGCACGGTCTTCCTGGCGTTGACCAGGTGGGGCTGGAGCAGCGGGCCGCCGGGCTGGGCACCCGGAGCATCAAGAAGAACTCGAAGATGCAGGCCATCGACACCGCGATCTCCATGGTCGACCTGACGACCCTGGAAGGCGCCGACACCGAGGGCAAGGTCCGGGCGCTGTGCGCCAAAGCCCGTCGTCCCGACCCCGGGCAGGACGGGATTCCGCAGGTCGCGGCCGTGTGCGTGTACTCCGACCTGGCCGCCACCGCCGTCGCCGAGCTCGACGGGTCGGGGATCCACGTGGCCTCGGTGGCCACCTCGTTCCCCTCCGGCCGCGCCGCGCGAGCGGTGAAGCTCGCCGACGTCGAGCACGCCGTGTCGGCCGGGGCCGACGAGATCGACATGGTCATCGACCGGGGCGCGTTCCTGGCCGGGCGCTACGGCCAGGTCTTCGACGAGATCAAGGCCGTCAAGGCCGCCTGCGGGGACGCCCACCTCAAGGTCATCCTGGAGACCGGCGAGCTGGCGACCTACGACAACGTGCGCCGGGCTTCGTGGCTGGCGCTGCTGGCCGGGGGCGACTTCATCAAGACCTCCACCGGCAAGGTCTCCCCCGCCGCGACGCTGCCGGTCACGCACCTGATGCTGCAGGCCGTGCGCGACTGGAGGGACTCCACCGGCGAGTTGCGCGGCGTCAAACCCGCGGGCGGCATCCGCAACACCAAGGACGCGATCCGCTACCTGGTGGCGGTGCACGAAGTGGCCCGCCCCGAGTGGCTCACCCCCGACCTGTTCCGCTTCGGCGCGTCCAGCCTGCTCAACGATCTGCTGATGCAGCGGCGAACCCAGCTCGCAGGCCACTACAGCGGCCCCGACTACGTGGCGGTGGACTAGATGACCAGCCCTTGGGAGTACGCGCCCGCGCCGGAGTCGCGCGAGCTCGCCGACCTCAAGCAGCACTACCTGATGTTCGTCGACGGCGAGTTCGTCGACGGCGGCGGGCAGACCATCAAGACCGTCAACCCGGCTACCGAGGAAACCCTCGCCGAGGTGGCCTCGGCCGACACCGGTGACGTGGACCGGGCGGTCGCCGCCGCGCGCCGCGCCTACGACCAGGTGTGGTCGAAGCTGCCGGGCAAGGAGCGGGCGAAGCACATGTTCCGGATCGCGCGGCTCATCCAGGAGCGCAGCCGCGAGCTGGCGGTGCTGGAGACGCTGGACAACGGCAAGCCCATCAAGGAATCCCGCGACGTCGACGTCCCCACCGCCGCGGCGCACTTCTTCCACCACGCCGGCTGGGCCGACAAGCTCGATCACGCCGGTTTCGGGCCGAATCCGAAACCGCTGGGGGTGGCCGGTCAGGTGATCCCGTGGAATTTCCCGCTGCTGATGCTGGCGTGGAAGATCGCACCCGCGCTGGCCTGCGGCAACACCGTGGTGCTCAAGCCGGCCGAGACGACTCCGCTGAGCGCGCTGGTGTTCGCCGACATCTGCCGCCAGGCCGGGCTCCCGGCGGGCGTGGTCAACATCGTGCCGGGTGCCGGTGACGTCGGGGCCGCGCTGGTGGCGCACTCCGACGTGGACAAGGTGGCTTTCACCGGTTCGACCGAGGTCGGCAAGCAGATCCAGCGGACGGTGGCCGGGACCGGCAAGAAGCTGACCCTGGAGCTGGGCGGCAAGGCGGCCAACATCGTCTTCGACGACGCGCCCCTGGACCAGACCGTCGAGGGCATCATCACCGGCATCTTCTTCAACCAGGGCCACGTGTGCTGCGCAGGTTCCCGGCTGCTGGTGCAGGAGTCGGTGGCCGAGGAGCTGCTGGAGAAGTTGCGGGCTCGGGTGAGCACGCTGCGCGTGGGTGACCCGCTGGACAAGAACACCGACGTCGGCGCCATCAACTCCGCCGAGCAGCTCAGCAGGATCACCGAGCTGACCGCCGGCGGCGAGACCGAAGGCGCCCGGCGCTGGAGCAGCCCCTGCGAACTGCCCGAACGCGGCTTCTTCTTCGCGCCGACGGTGTTCTCCGAGGTGCAGCAGTCGATGCGGATCGCCCGCGAGGAGATCTTCGGGCCGGTCCTGTCGGTGCTGACCTTCCGCACGCCCGACGAGGCGATCGCCAAGGCCAACAACACGCCCTACGGGTTGTCGGCCGGGATCTGGACCGAGAAGGGCTCGCGGATCCTGTGGGCGGCGCAGAAGCTGCGCGCGGGCGTGGTGTGGGCGAACACGTTCAACCGGTTCGACCCGACCGCGCCCTTCGGCGGTTACCGCGAATCCGGGTTCGGCCGCGAGGGCGGCCGGGCTGGTTTGGAGGCGTACCTCGATGTCTGACGTTGCCGGCCGGCTGGCCGTCGCCAAGACCTGCAAGCTCTACATCGGTGGCGCGTTCCCGCGCTCCGAATCCGGACGGGTGTTCGCCGTGACCTCTGCGGACGGGGAGTTCCAGGCCAACGTCGCGCACGCCTCGCGCAAGGACGTGCGCGACGCCGTCGCCGCGGCCCGCAAGGCGTTCGGCGGCTGGTCCGGTGCCACCGCCTACAACCGGGGTCAGGTGCTGTTCCGCATCGCCGAGGTGATGGAGGGGCGGCGCGAGCAGTTCGCCGCCGAGGTCTCCGCCGCCGAAGGCGTTTCGCGGGACACCGCGCTGTCCACTGTGGACACCACGGTGGATCGCCTGGTCTGGTACGCGGGCTGGACAGACAAGATCGCGATGGTGCTCGGCGCGTCGAACCCGGTCGCGGGCCCGTACTTCTCGTTCAGCACGCCCGAGCCGACCGGGGTCGTGGGCGTGCTGGCGCCGCAGGAGTCCTCGCTGCTGGGGCTGGTCAGCGTGATCGCCCCGGTGATCGCCGCGGGCAACACCTGCGTCGTCGTGGCCTCCGGCGAGCGGCCGCTGCCCGCGATCACGCTCGCGGAAGTGCTGGCGACCTCGGACGTTCCCGGCGGGGTGGTCAACGTGCTGACCGGCCGGGCCGCCGAGCTCGGCCCATGGCTGGCCTCCCACGCCGACGTCAACGCGCTGGACCCGACCGGGGCCTCCGCCGAGCTGCGCGGCGAGCTCGCGCGCTCGGCCGCCGACACCGTCAAGCGGGTGCTGCCGGTCCGCGGTGAACCAGACTGGACCGGCGAACCCGATCTCCAGCGCCTGCGCGCCTTCACCGAGATCAAGACGGTGTGGCACCCGGTGGGCACCTGAGTCACTTCGTCACGGGGTACCGGACGCGGCTGCGGCGGATGGCCTGGGTGAGCAGGACCGCGAGCGCGACCAGGAAGACCACGCCCAGGGTCAGCACCAGCCAGCTGGGCGGGCTCAGCACCGGGGTGACGTCGTCGAGGTACTTGTTGCAGATGATCTGCGACCCCAGCGCGAGGGCCGCGGCGACAGCGACACCGGCTCCGAAGAGCTTGTTGTGGGAGCGGGCCGTGTAAGCGCGGAAGGCCAGCATCGTTCCGATGATGATCATCACCAGCAGGATCGGCTGGGCCACGACGTCGCGCAGCGAGTAGTCGATCACGGGCTGGTCGAGGGCCAGTCCGTCGCCGAAGAACGACGTGCCGAACATCGCCAGCGTGCCCGACGCGATCGAGACGGCCACGGTCTCACCGGTCGACCGCTTGCCGGTGGCCGGGTCGAGCTGCGCGGCGACCTGCCGGGCGTAGTCGCGGGGCTTGCCGAACGCCTCGTTCGGGTCCTCCCCGGTCTCGATCACGTGCGCCTCGACCTCGGCGAGGACCTCCCCGACCCGCCGGCCGGATATCTCGTGCAACCGCAACGCCGCGACCAGGTCGTCGTGGTACTTCTTGTCCAGCGTCATCATGCTCGTTCCCATCACGAACGGTGATCGAGTTCCGGGTGAACCCGACCTGCTTCGGTCCTTCTCCAGCGCCGACCAGCGGGTCGGCCGGAACATCAGTTCTTGTTCGGGTATCGGACCCGGCCTCGGCGGATGGAGTGCGCCAGCATCGCGAACATGCCGAGGAGGAAGCCGATGCCGAGGGTGAGGATCAGCCAGCTCGGGGCGGTGACGACCGGGGTTTCGCCGTCGAGGTTGCTGTTGCAGAGCATCTGGCCGCCCATGCCCGCGATCACCGCGACGACGGCCCCGCCGGCGTAGAGCGCGTTGTTCGCCGACGCCGTGCGAGCGAGGTGGACCAGCAGGAACACCACGACGACCGCCACCAGCAGCAGCGGCTGCGCCACGACGTCGCGCAGCGTGTAGACCACCCCCGCCTCGTCCAGGGCGAGCCCGTCGCCGAAGAAGGTCTGGCCGAACAGCGCCAGGGTCGCGATGGCGACGAAGGTGAGCACGATGCCGCCGTCCGAGCGCTTGCCGGTGGCCGGGTCGAGTTGGGCGGCGACCTGCCGCGCGTAGTCGCGCGGCTTGCCGAACGCGTCCACCGGATCGTCCCCGGTTTCGGCCACGTGCGCCTCGACCTCGGCGAGCACCTCGCCCATCCGCTCGCCGGATATCTCGTGGAAGCGCAGCGCCTTGTGCAGGTCGTCGGTGTACTCGTCCAGCGTCATCATGCTCGCACCCCTCGTTCCACCACGGTGATCGAGTTCCGGGCGAACTCGACCCACTTCGGTCCCATCTCCGCCAGCGCGGCGCGGCCCTGATCGGTCAGCGAGAAGAACTTCCGACCCGGGCCGCCTTCGCCCGCCCGCCACTCGGCCTGCAGCAGGCCGTCGGCGGCCAGCCGATTGAGCAGCGGGTAGAGCGTTCCGGCCTTCATGTCCGGCAGTCCGGCCTCGGCCAACCGCTGCAGCAGCGTGTAGCCGTAGCCCTCCCCGCCTTCGGCCAGCAGCGCCAGCACCGCGAGGTCGAGCACCCCGCGCAGCCATTGCGTCTGCCTGGCCGTCGTCGTCCGTTCCGCCATGACTAGAACGTAACACCGACTAGTGTGTGAGACCAACTAGTGGGTCAGGAAAAATCCCCACCGGAACTCCGATGGGGATCTGATCAGCGGATTTGCCAGTCCAGGCGGCCGTCCTCGGTCACCGTCGGGTAGCTGTGCCCGGCGGGGGCGCCGTCGGCCAGCGCCCGGTGCACGTCGGCGAGCATCGCCGTGATGCCCTGCCACTCCGGCCGCAGCACCTGCGCGTGCTCCTGCTCCCACTCCAGGACGCACCCGCGCAACGGACCCGGCCGCAGGTCGACCACCAGCTCGTCGGCGAACCCGTCACCGGCGATCGGGATCCACGACGGGTGGAAGCTCGATCCCGGCGATCCCGCGTAGTAGTCGCAGGCCGGCCGGTCCCACTGCGCCGTCCAGGTCTTGCGGTGATCGCGCCACGCCGACAACGCCTGGTCCGCGCCGTAGGGCGTGTAGAACGGCGGCAGGACGTCGGCCAGCACATCGCCCTCGGTACCGCCGCAGCAGATCCACAGCGCTCGCAGCTCGTCCGGCAGTTCAACGGAGAACTCGCCCTCGAGCTCGACGAAGTCAGGTTCCTGGACTGGCGGACGCAGAGCGGCTGCGGTGACCGGCGCATGTCGCCCGAGCCAGTGCGCGATCTGACTCCACAGCTCCGTGACATCCATTCTGATCATGGTCGCGCGCCGTGCGGCGGGGCGGTACCGCCAAAGGGGACGTCGGAGACGAACGGTGAAGGCGCTGGCCCGAACAGCGGATCGGGGTAGCCCCGAAGCCCGAGCAGCGACAGAAGATCGTTACCAACTGTTCCGCCGGCTGTTGCAATGATCGAACGAGATACGGTGACACCGGACCAGGGCACAAGCCGTCCACGGCCAACCCGTAGGCTTCCGCGGGGTCTGGTTCTGGTGACCGGAGGTAGAGAGATGGCGCAGGACATCGTCCCCATCGAGCTCGGGCTGCCGCAGGGAGACGTCGTCACCCTGTGGGCACCGCACTGGCGCGAAGATGGTGAGGAATGGGAAGCGTTCCTCGGGTACGGGGATGACCTCTACGGCTTCCCCGATCCCGCGCGGCTGGCCGCGTTCGTGCGCACAGCGCGGGAACACGACCTCGACGACCACCCGGCGTGGCACGTGGTGCCCGCGCTGTCGGCCGTCGAGCTCAGCCCCGACGAGGACCACCAGTTCGACCTGGTCGGCGTCCCGGAGCTGGTGGCGGAGCCGCTGGACACCTGGACCGTCGCCGAACTCGCCGACATCGTCGAGATCGCCCGGTCGCTGGCCGAGGTGTGCGAGCTCGACGCGGTGGACGAGGTCCTCGACTCGGCCGACGGCTTCTCCCTGCTCAACCAGGGCATGCTGGCCTTCAACGGCCGCGACGGGCAGAAGCGCTGGAACGAGCTGTGCAAGGTCGTCGTGGAGCGCTGGGACGAGGTGCTCGACGCCATCGACTCCGTCGTGACCACCCCCGACGTCCCCGCGGACGCGGTCGCCACCGCCGAGACCGAGCTCGCCGAGGCGACCGAGACCTACTCCGACGAGGACAGCACCACCCCGACCTCCGATGTGGACGAGATCGAGGAGGTCGAACTCGGCTTCTGGGGCGAGATCGGCATCGATCCCATCCAGATCGTCACCAGCGACAGCGAGCTCTACACGCTGCGCTGCTACCTCGGTGACGACCCGGTCTTCCTCGGCGACGACGGCAAGATCGACGTGTTCCCCTCGCGGCGCGCGCTCGCCCGCTTCCTCGCCGACGACGAGGCCGTCGAGAACACCGACCTGGCCCGGGTGGCCACCTGGCAGCGCCTGCGCGACGCGGCCACCGGCGGTGAGCTGGAGGTCGAGGTCGAGTCGGACAACACCTACGTGCTGGCCGGTCTGGACACCGACCTCGGCGAAGGACCGTCCGAAGTGGACCCCACCCAGCTGGACCTGGCCGAGGAGCTGCTGCTCGACGCGGCGGCCTGGGCCGGCGACGACAGCGCCGAGAACGCCCTGCAGTCCTCGGAACGACTGGGCTGGCTGGTGTCGTTCGTCCTGCGCCCGAGCCCGAACCGGATGCCCCCGAGCCCGCCGTTCGACGCCGAGGTCCAGACCTGGCGCAAGCTCATGGCCGACCTGGAGGAGCGCTTCCGCAAGCACTGACCCGGCTCACGCGGCCGGGGCCAGCTCCGGGGTCGCGAGGCGCTGCTTGTAGGCCTGGCGGAGTCCTTTGCGGGCCCGGTAGACCAGGGCCGCCGCGCTGTTGCGACTGAGGTTGTAGCGGCGGCTCAGGTCCGACGGCGTCTGGTCCTCCACCTCGACCGACCACAGGACCTGGCGCCAGCGCGCGGGCAGGCGGGCGAACGCCTCGCTCACGCAGGCCCTTTCGAACTCGCCGATGGCCGCGTCGGTGAACTGCACCGGCTCCTCCGGCTCGCAGAGCTCGTCGACGTCGGCCGTCAGGACCATGCGGCGGGACTTGGCGTTGACGCCCGCGGCGAGGTTGCGGATCGTGGTGAGCAGGTACGCGCGGAACGCCCGGTCGGGCCCGCTCCCCCTGCGCAGCACGTCGAGGATCTTGGCGAACGCCTCCGAGACGAGGTCGTCCGCGTCGGCCGGGACCGCGGCGACCTGCAGAGCCATGGTGTGCGCTGCCGTTCTGTGCCGGGCGTAGAGCTCCGCGAACGCGATCATCGATCCCGTTCGGACCTCCTGCAGCAACGTCCCATCGTCGCCCGCTGACATCGGGTAAACCCCTCACTGGCTGCTTGCGCAGAATTTTCCGCCCGCCCGGAGAGGTTGACAAGGCGCCGATTTTCAGATGGTGGTCACGGTTCGGTCAGTTCCAGCAGACCCGATCGCCTGCCAGCGCGAGAGCCCGGGAGATCTCGTCGGCCGCCGCGCTCAGCGGGCGCACGTAGTCGCCGGTGGTGGCGAGCTTGTGGGCCGGGAACGAGATCGCCAGCGTCACCGGCGAGGTCGCGCACGGGACGCGAGCGGCCAGGCAGGCCGTGCCCAACGAGTACTCCTCGGTGTCGGCGACCAGCTCCGACGACGGGCGCTCCACCAGTTCGCGCACGCCGGTGATGGTGCGCGGGGTGAGGTCTGCGGGCGGGTGCCTGCGGAAGTGGTCGGCGCGCTGGTCCTTGCTGAGCCCGGCGAGCAGGCACTTGCCGACCGCGGTGGCGTGCGCCGCGTGCCGGAAGTCCACCCACGCGTCCACCCTGGGCGTGCGCGGGCTGTCCACGATCTCGTCGACCTGGACCTCGCCGTCCTGGTAGCGGGCGAGGTAGATCGCCGCGTTGAGGTCCTCGCGGAGTTCGACCATCACGCCGCGGATCTTGGCGCGCAGCTGCTGCGCCTGCGCGGAGTCGTGCAGACCGGTCACCTGCTCGCCGACGATGAACGCACCGTCGTCGAGCTTGATCAGGTAACCCTCGTGGACGAGGGTCCGCAGCAGGTGGTACGTCGTGGACAGCGCGAGCCCGGTGTTGCGGGCCAAGCACTTCGCGGTGATCCCGCCGGGGTGCTCGCCGACGACTTCCAGCAGCCGGAGCGCGCGCTGGACCGATGCGATCAACGTGGGTTCGCTGGTCCTTCTCACCTGCGCCTCCAGGACAGTGCGGCGACTCGAACCTGTGCTGGGCAACTCCGGCGGCACGACGGTGTGCCGCCGGAGACCGTGCAGCCTAGCGCCATCGCGGTGTCCCGGTCAGAACAACAGGTCCGCGTACCTCGGTTTGATCTGCTCGTTGATGATCGCCAGCCGTTCGTCGAACCCGAGGAACGACGACTTCATCGCGTTCACCGTGAACCACTGGAACTCCTCCCAGCCGTAGCCGAAGGTCTCGTGCAGCGCGGCGAACTCGCTGGACATCGAGCAATGGCTCATCAACCGGTTGTCGGTGTTGATCGTGACGCGGAAGCGCAGCCTGGCCAGCAGGCCGATCGGGTGGTCGGCGAGTGCGGACACCGCGCCGGTCTGCAGGTTCGACGAGGGGCACATCTCCAGCGGGATCCGGCGGTCCCGCACGTAGGAGGCCAGCCGTCCGAGGTGCACGGTGCCGTCGTCGTCGACCTTGATGTCGTCGACGATCCGCACCCCGTGCCCGAGCCGTTCTGCGCCGCAATGCTGAATGGCCTCCCAAATGGAAGGCAATCCGAACGCCTCACCTGCGTGAATGGTGAAGTGCGCGTTCTGCTGCCGCAGGTACTCGAAGGCGTCGAGGTTGCGGGTGGGCGGGAATCCCGCTTCCGGGCCGGCGATGTCGAAGCCCACGACCTGCGCGTCCCGGTACCGAATGGCGAGGTTGGCGATTTCGGTGGATCGCGCGTTCTGCCGCATCGCGCACAGCAGCGTGCCGATGCGGATTCGTTTCCCAGCGGCCTCCGCGCGGCGCTCCCCCTCGCGGAATCCGTCCTGCACCGCTTGCACGATCTCGTCCAGGGTCAGGCCTCGTTCCTGGAACAGCTCGGGCGCGTAGCGGACCTCCGCGTAGACCACGCCGTCGTCCGCCAGGTCCTCGGCCGCCTCGGCCGCGACCCGGAACAGGGCGTCGCTGGTCTGCATCACGCCCACGGTGTGGGCGAAGGTCTCCAGGTAGCGCTCCAGCGAGCCCGAGTCGGCGGCCGTCACGAACCAACGCGCGAGGTCATCGGCGTTGTCGTGGGGCAACCCGGGATAGCCGCTCTCGCGAGCGAGATCGAGGACGGTCTGCGGACGCAGCCCCCCGTCGAGGTGATCGTGCAGCAGCACCTTCGGCGCCTGCCGGATGTTTTCCAGGTTCACCGGTGTCGACATGCGACTACGTTACCCGCCTCGTTCGCGCGGTTCACGCAGAGCCACCGCTTGATCACCCCTTGACTGCGGAGCTGTTCGGCGGGCGTCCACCACTGCGCCGTTCGGGGTTCACAACCGATTGGCCGAGCGCTGCCTGCGAAAAAACTCACCCAGATGGACGCAGATGTCTTTCATAGAGCATTCAGTTCTGGATGGTTGATGCGAACAGCCCATCCGCTGAGGGCCGATCAGCCCCAATTGGCGGATGAATGTCGCGGAATGTAACGGGGGGCGGCTATGAGCGCGAGAATGCAGTGGCTAGGCTTCTCAAGTCCTCACCCCCCTCGACGAAGGACGCCCCTAGCCGTGACCGAGAACATGTCGTTCGACCGCATGCGCAACATGCTCACGCGTGCGGCTGAGATCCGCGAAAGCGAACAGCAGCAGATTTTCGACGCACTCGACGAAATCCACGCCCGGCTCTCCCCGCTCGAGTCCCTGGGCTCGGTGCGCAAGCGCCTGTCCGAGCTGCCCGACCGCACCGAGGTCAGCGTGCTCGCCGAGCGGCTCGACGAGACGCTGGCGAAGCTGGAGGCGCACGACGGTGCGCTGCTGGACCTCAAGGGCGCCGTCGAGACCATTGTGGACAAGCTCGCCAAGCCCTTCGCCCAGCTCGACGGCCGCCTGGACGGCGTCGCGGGGCGGATGGACGGCGTCTCCGGCCGCATGGACGGCCTGGAGGACAAGCTCGGCCACATCCACAAGCGCATGGACGAGCTCGGCTCGCACCTGGACAAGCAGGACAGCCGCCTCGAAGCCCTCCCGGCGTCGGTCAACGACCCGGTGCGCGACCGCATCGACTCGCTGGAGACCAGCCTGCGCGGCCGGTTCGCCGAGATCGACGAGGGCGTGCACGAGCACCTCGACGGGACCCGCGAGGCCCTGCAGCGCGCGGTCACCGACTCCGCGGGCACGACCCAGAAGGGCCTCAGCGAGGCCCAGAAGGAGCTCTCCGCTTCGCAGAAGGAGCTCGCGGAGGCCGTGTCCGGCTCCCGCGACCAGCTGGACTCCAAGCTGGACCACCTCGCCGAGCGCCCGGCCGTGGACCCGACCGACAAGCTCAACGACCTGGCGCAGCGCCTGGAGGCGCTGACCGACCGGCTGGACCAGGTCTCCGGCCGCCTCACCCAGGTCGAGGACAACGTCAACACCCGCATCGACACCGTCGAGCAGGGCGTCAGCACCCGGCTGGACAGCGTCGAGGAAGGCGTCAAGACCGGTCTGGGCGAGCTGGGCGGCACGCTGTCGCAGAACCTCTCGCAGCTGTCCGGCACGTTGTCCCAGCGTCCCGACGCCGACAAGCTCAACGCCCTGGTCCGCGAGGCCAACGAGGAGAGCGAGCAGCGGCACGCCGGTCAGCTGGACGAGGCCATGGCCACGTTCGCCGAGCTCATCCTCGGCGGCAGCGCCCAGTCGTCTCCGCCGCCGCCCACGACGCTGCCCCGTCAGCAGCGCCGCGGACGCTCGAAGAGCGCCAAGCGCGACAACGGCGAGAACAAGGCGCTGGAGAGCGGCGACGACGACTTCACCGCCGAGAGCGCCTGACCCGACCGCTTCCAGGCTCGTCCTGGTAGGCGGTGCGGGGTAGCGGACCTCAGCGGTCAGCGGTGACCTTGTCGAGGATCAGCGGTGTCGACTTCACGTCGGCACCGCTGATTTCGTACGCGGCCTCGAGCGATTCCCTGACGGCCGGGAGGGTTTCGGGCCGGTCGGTGCGCAGTTCCAGCAGCGGTTGGCCCTCGGTGACCCGCTCGCCGGGTTTGGCCAGGCACAGCACGCCGGCGGCGTGATCGACGGTGTCCTCCTTGCGCGCCCGGCCGGCGCCCAGCCGCCAGGCGGCGAGGCCGACGACGTGGGCGTCGAGCCCGGTGAGCGTCCCTGAGGCCGGGGCCGTGATCGTGTCGACGTGCTCGGCCTGCGGGAGGGCGGCCTCGGGATCTCCGCCCTGGGCGGTGATCATCCGGCACCAGACCTCGTGCGCCCGTCCGTCGGCCAGCACCTCCGCGGGGTCCACGCCGGAGATGCCCGCGTGGCGCAGCATCTCGCGGGCCAGCTCGACGGTGAGCTCGACGACGTCCGGTGGCCCGCCACCGAGCAGCACCTCGACGCTCTCGGCCACTTCCAGCGCGTTGCCGACCGCGCGGCCCAGCGGCGCCGACATGTCGGTGATCAACGCGCTGATCCGCAGGCCGTTGGCCGCACCGATGTCCACCAGCGCGGTGGCGAGCTCCCGCGCCTGGTCCGGGGTCTTCATGAAGGCGCCCGATCCGCACTTGACGTCGAGGACCAGCGACTCCACGCCCTCGGCGATCTTCTTGCTCATGATCGAGCTCGCGATCAGCGGCACGGACTCGACCGTCCCCGTGACGTCGCGCAGCGCGTAGAGCTTCCGGTCGGCAGGGGCCAGGCCCTCGGTCGCCGCGCAGATCACGGCACCGACGTCGCGCAGCCGGTCGCGGATCTCCTCGGCGGTCAGCCTCGCCCGCCAGCCGGGGATGGACTCCAGCTTGTCCAGGGTTCCGCCGGTGTGCCCGAGCCCTCTGCCGGACAGCTGCGGGACGGCCGCGCCGCAGGCGGCGACCAGCGGCGTCAGCGGCAGGGTGATCTTGTCGCCGACCCCGCCCGTCGAGTGCTTGTCCACCGTGGGCCTGGACAGGCCGCCGAGCGCGAGGGTGTCGCCGGAGGCGACCATCGCCGCGGTCCAGCGCGCCGTCTCCTCCGGCGTCATGCCCCGCAGCAGCACGGCCATCGCCAGCGCCGACATCTGCTCGTCGGCGACCTCGCCCCGGGTGTAGGCGTCGACGACCCAGTCGATCTGCTCGTCGGTGAGCCGCTGACCGTCGCGCTTCGCGCGGATCACGTCGATCGCGGAGAACACAGCACCACCTCCACCACTCGTCCACTCACGACACCAACACTCCGCCCCGGAACCGAACACCCCCCGACCGAGTGCTCTTCACCCCGCTCCCCACCTGCTCACCCACGGTGACCCGATTTCAGCGGAAGTCGGGTACCGGATCTCAGTGGAAATCGGGGTCCCGAGTTCCGCTGAGAACGGGTGGACTCGGGACCAGCAGGGGCAGGGTGCGGGGGCGTCGGGGTTACAGCTCGAAGGCGTCCGGGAGGACCTGGCTCATGGGCAGGACTCCGCGCGGGGTGTCGACCAGGCAGTCGGAGCCGCCGAGCTCCTGCAGGATCTGGCGGCAGCGGCCGCAGGGCATGAGCAGGTCGCCGGCACCGCTGCGGCAGGCGACGGCGACGAACCGGCCGCCGCCGGTCAGGTGCAGCTGGCCGGCCATCGTGCACTCGGCGCACAGCGTCACGCCGTAGGAGCCGCTCTCGACGTTGCAGCCGGTCACGACGCGTCCGTCGTCGCAGAGCGCCGCCGCACCGACCTGCAGCCCGGAGTACGGGCAGTAGGCCAGCGCGGCGGCCCCGACGGCCTTGGCGCGCAAGTATTCCCAGTCGACGGCGGTCATTGGTCGGCGCCTCTGCGGTATTGCAGGCCGTTCGCCGCGGGTGGTCGCAGCTGCTGCGCCGCCACGCCCAGCACGACCAGCGTGACCAGGTGCGGGGTGTAGGCGGTGAGCTCCTCGGGCAGCTCGTCGGTGAACCAGTAGATCGAGTACATCACCGCGGCGGCCACCAGCGAGATCCCGGCGGCGAACCGGTTGCGCCGCCAGACCTGCCACGCCGCGACGGCCACGAGCAGCAGCGCCGCCCCGTAGAACAGGGCGTGCACGCTGGTCTCGCCGCTGCGCAGCTGGAGACCGTCGGAGTAGCCGAACAGCGCGGCGCCGCCGAGCAGGCCGCCCGGACGCCAGTTGCCGAAGATCATGGCGGCGAGGCCGATGTAACCGCGGTTGTTGGTCTGCCCTTCGAGGTAACCGGCCTGGCCCGGGTTGAGGATCAGGGCCGCGCCGCCGATCCCGGCCAGCGCACCGGAGATGATCACCGCGATGTACTTGTACCGGTAGACGTTGACGCCGAGGGATTCGGCGGCGACCGGGTTCTCACCGCAGGACCGCAGCCGCAGCCCGAACGGCGAGCGCCACAGGATCAGGTAGCTCGCGGGGACCAGCAGGTAGGCCAGCATCGTCAGCGGCGAGACGCCCGACACGAGACCACCGAGGATGCCCGCGACGTCGGAGATCCCGACCCGCTGCAGGTCTTCCAGCTGCTGGAGCCACCCGGCGAGGGGCTGCATCGAGTAGGTGTCGAACTTCGGCACCGGCGGCGACTGCCTCGGGTTCTGCGAGATCGGCTTGAAGATCAGCGTGGACAGGTACTTCGCCGCACCGGCTCCGAGCAGGTTGATCGCCACACCGGAGACGATGTGGTTGACGCCGAAGGACACCGTGGCGATCGCGTGCAGCAGTCCGCCGAGCCCGCCGAACACGGCGGCCGCGACCAGGCCCGCCAGCGGGCCCCACTGGTACCCGGCCCAGGCGCCGCCCCACGTACCCATGATCATCATGCCTTCGAGGCCGATGTTGATCACGCCCGCTCGTTCCGCCCACAGGCCGCCGAGCGCGGCCAGCAGGATCGGGATGCCCAGGCGCACAGCGGCCTGCACGGTGCCCGAACCGGTCAGCTGGGGCACTCCGGTCTGGTACGAGGTGATCGCCAGCGCGACGAACCCGACCACGACCCACAGCAGCACCCGCGCCCAGCCGGGCATCTTCCTCCCGCCCTCGCGCGCGGAAGGGGTCCGCTCCACCATCACGGCGGTCATGCCCGCTCACCTCCGCTCGCCGCGACCGGTTCGGCGGTGTCCACGGCCTTGCCCACCCGCCGCTGCTCGGCGGCCAGCTCGCGGCGGCGCACCAGCTCGTAGGCGACCACCACCGCCAGCACGATGGTTCCCTGCAGGATGGTCACGATCTCCTTCGGAACGCCGATGTTGTCCAGCGTCAGCGAGCTCTTGTCCAGGAAGGACCACAGCAGCGCGCCGAACGCGACGCCGAGCGGGTGGTTGCGGCCCAGCAGCGCGATGGCCAGCCCGGCGAAGCCGTAGCCGGTCGGGAAGTTGACGGTGAAGGTGTGGTCGCGGCCGAGGATCTCCGGCAGCCCGGCCAGGCCGGCGATGGCTCCGGAGAGGAGCATCGCGGTCAGGATCATGCGCTTGGAGTTCACCCCGCCCGCGCGGGCCGCCGTCGGCGACAGCCCCGAGGCGCGCAGCTCGAAGCCGTAACGCGTGCGGTCGACGAGCAGCGCGTACCCGACACCGACCAGCACCGCCAGCAGCACCAGGCCGAACACCGTGCCCGCACCGCCCAGCGGGATGCCGGGCACCAGGCCGCTGTCCGGGATGATCGCGGTGCCCTGGCTGTTGCCGCGCATCTCGCCGAAGACGCGCACCAGGAAGGCGATCAGACCGATGGACAGGGTGTTGAGCATGATCGTGGAGATCACCTCGGACACCCCGCGGTAGACCTTGAGCAGCGCGGCGATCCCGCACCAGGCGGCACCGGTGACCGCGCCGACCACCACGACCAGCGCGGCGTGCAGCCCGAACGGCAGGCTCACCGCACCTGCCACGATCGCGGCGACGCACGCCGCGAGCCGGCACTGACCCTCGATGCCGATGTTGAGCAGGTTCATCTGGAACCCGATCGCGGCGGCGATCGCGACCAGGTAGTACGCGCCCGCGGTGTTGATGATGTCCACGGCGGTCGTGCCACGACCGACCTGGGCGACCATCTCCAGCAACGTCGCGATCGGATCGGCCCCGGAGATCAGCAGCACCGCACTGCACAGCACCGCGGAGAAAACGATCGCCAAGGCCGGCGGCAGCAACCGCGCCCGCCAGGTGTTCACACCGCCTCCTGCGTCCCGGTCATGGCCGCTCCGAGCTGTTCCGGGGTCACCGAGCGCGGGTCCGCGGTGGCGACGAGGCCGCCGCGGAAGATGACCCGGACGGTGTCGGACAGCCCGATGAGTTCGTCCAGATCGGCCGAGATCAGCAGCACCGCGAGGCCTTCGGCCCGGGCGTTGCGCAGGTGCTCCCAGATGCCCGCCTGCGCGCCGACGTCCACCCCCCGCGTGGGGTGCGCGGCGATGAGCAGCTTCGGGTCGCCGGAGAGCTCCCGGCCGATGATGAGCTTCTGCTGGTTGCCCCCGGACAGCGCGGCGGCGTCGACGTCGATGCCGGGCGTGCGCACGTCGAACTGCTCGACGATGCGACGGGTGTCGTCCTTGGCGCCCTGCCGGTCCAGCCAGCGGCCCCGGGAGACCGGGCGTCGCGTCTGGTGGCCGAGGATGCGGTTCTGCCAGAGCGATTCGTCCAGCAGCAGGCCCTGCCGGTGCCGGTCCTCGGGCACGTAGCCGATGCCGGCCTCGCGGCGGGCGAGCGTGCCCAGCGGGGTCATGTCCCGCTCGCCCAGCTTGACCTGCCCGGAGGTGATCGGGCGCATGCCCATGATGGCCTCGACGAGCTCGGTCTGGCCGTTGCCCTCGACGCCGGCGAGGCCCACGATCTCGCCCGCGCGCACGGTCAGGTCGATGCCGTCGAGCACCCGTCGGTCCGCCTCGGCGGCCGAAAGCCCGGACACGGTCAGCACTTCGCGATCGGTCACTGTGGACGGCCCGTGCTCGGGCACGGGGAGTCCGCTGCCGACCATCATCTCGGCCAGCTCGCGGCTGGTCACCTCGGATGCGCCGACGGTGCCGACCGTGGTGCCGCGCCGCAGCACGGTGACGGTGTCGGCGATGCTGCGCACCTCGTCGAGCTTGTGCGAGATGAACAGGAACGTGAAGCCCTGCTCGCGCATGGTGCGCAGGGTCGTGAACAGCTCGTCGACCTCCTGCGGCACCAGCACCGCCGTGGGCTCGTCGAGGATGATGATCCGCGCGCCCCGGTAGAGGACCTTGAGGATCTCCACGCGCTGCCGGTCGGCGACGCCGAGGCGTTCGACCAGCACGTCCAGCCGCAGCTCGAAACCGGCCTGCTCGGCCAGCTCCAGCACCCGGCGGCGCGCCTTGCCGCCGATGCCGTGGGCGCCCTCGGCGCCGAGCACGATGTTCTCCAGCACGGTCAGGTTGTCGGCCAGCATGAAGTGCTGGTGGACCATGCCGATCCCGGACCTGATGGCCTCGGCCGGGGTGCGGAAGGCGATTTCCTCGCCGCGCACCCGGATGGTTCCCGAGTCCGGCGCCTGCATCCCGTAGAGGATCTTCATCAGGGTCGACTTGCCCGCCCCGTTCTCACCGCACAGCGCGTGCACCTCGCCGGCGCGGACGGTGAGGTTGACGTCGGAGTTGGCCATGACGCCGGGGAATGTCTTGGTGATGCCGGTCAGCTCGACGGCCGGTGGGCCGTCGGACACCGGATCGGCAGAGGTGTTCATGGTGCTCCAGGGCTCGTCTCCACCGGCAGCGAACCAGATGGACGCTCAACAATGGACGGTTTCGGTCCACGACCGGGCATCTTGGCGCGAAACCGCCAACCAGGGGGCGGAACGAGGAAGGGCACCTCGCCTGCACGCGCGCTGAGAGCGAGGCGCCCTTCATCACCACTGCTCAGGCCGGAGGCCGCCCGCGATCAGGGCTTGTCCGGGACCTGGATCTGACCGTTCGCGATCGCGGCCTTGTAGGCGTCCAGAGTGGTCTTGAGGTCGTCGATCTTGCCGCCCGAGGTGGAGTAGGTGACCCCGTCGATGGCGACGTCGAACTTCTTCGGCACCGTGCTCAGGTCGTTGCGGGCGACGGCGGCGATGTAGTCGTAGACCGCCAGGTCGATGCGCTTGAGCATCGAGCTGATGATGACGTCCTTGTACTCCGCCACGGTGGGCTGGTGGTACTGGTCGGAGTCGACCCCGATGGCCTGCGCGCCCGCTCCCTTGACCGCGCCGAACACGCCCTTACCGGAGGCGCCCGCCGCGTGGTAGATCACGTCGGCGCCCGCTTCCAGCTGACCGGTGGCGACCTCGGAACCCTTGTTCGGGTCCTGGAAGCCGCTGAAGTCACCGGCCGGGGTCAGGTACTCGTTCTCGATCTTGATGTCCGGGGCGGCGGCCTTCGCGCCCGCCTCGAAACCGGCCTCGAACTTCTGGATCAGCGGCGTCTGCACGCCACCGACGAACCCGATGTGGCAGTTCTCCGACTTGTGCGCGGCCACCACGCCCGCCAGGAAGGAGCCCTGCTCCTCGGCGAAGACCAGCGGGGTGACGTTGGGCACGCCGTCGATCTGCTCGTCGATGATGGCGAACTTGGTACCGGGGAACTCCGGCGCGACGAGCTTGAGCGCGTCGGCGTAGGCGTAGCCGACCGCGATGACCGGGTTGAAGCCCTCGCGCGCGAGCTGGCGCAGCCGGGTCTGCTTGGCGTCCTCGGGCTCACCCGCTCCCGCGTCGAGCTCCTTGATCTCGCCCAGGCCCATGTCGGCCTTGGCCCGGTCCAGGCCCGCGACCGAGGCGTCGTTGAACGAGGCGTCCCCGCGCCCGCCGATGTCGAAGGCCACACCGACCCGCATCGCACTCGCGTTCGGCGGCGGCATCTGCTCGGTCGTCGTCGCGCTCGTCGGAGCCGCGGGGGCTCCAGCGGGCGGCGCGCTCAGCCGGCACGGCCCGTTCCCGCCGCCACCGGCGTCGCCACCACCCCCGGTGTCCTTCGCGCAGCCCGCCAGCGCCATGGCGCCGGTGAGCAGCAGCGCGACCGCGGCGGCGCTCCTGCGCCGCGTTCCGGCACCCGAGCGCCGTCGGTAAGTCGGCGTTCGCCGCATGCCGTTCCCCTTTCGTTCGAGGGCACCGCGCCCCCGGCCGCGCCCCGGATCAGCGGGGCTCGCGGCGCCGAGCGAAGATCCACTTTCGGGTGGATCACTGCGCTCCGTGCGCGGTGCACGTCAGCCGGTGACGTGACTCTCGAAATTAAGGCTTGACGCTGCCGCTTGGGCATTGCTCGCGTGTCACGAAATGATTTCTTACTCGATTAACAGGTGCGCGCGGCTTGTCTGGTCGATCACAGACGGCTCGGGCGAGTAGGCCGCGACGATTAGTCGGGTCTAGCATCCAATTCGTCAAGGCCCCAGTTCGTGGCCGGTGACGGGCGTGCACCCAACATCGTTTGGGACCAACTGCAACTCGGGGCCGGCCGCCCCTGTTCCCGAACGCGGGGCCGCCAGTCCACCAGCGAGGTTGGAGGCCTTCCACCATGGCCAGCACCACCGCCTCCGCGGCCGACGCACCGGCGCACGCCGAAACCGTGCGCGCCAAGGGGCGTCTCTACCGCGGCGATCTGGGCATGTGGTCGTGGGTCGCCCACCGGATCACGGGCGTACTCACCTTCTTCTTCTTGTTCGTGCACGTCCTGGACACCGCGCTCGTCCGGGTGTCGCCGAACGCGTACGACACGGTCATCGAGACCTACAAGCACCCAGTGATGATCCTGTTCGAACTCGGGTTGCTGGCCGCGGTGCTCTTCCACGCGTTCAACGGCATCCGGGTCATGCTGGTCGACTTCTGGTCCCAGGGCACGAAGTACCAGAAGCCCATGCTCTGGACCGTGCTCGTGCTCTGGCTGGTCCTGATGGTCCCGGCCGCGATCAGCATGCTCACCCGCGCCGTCACGGAAATCTTCGGGGGTTAAGCGCCAATGTCCGTCACCGACGCACCTCTCGCCGTGGAGAAGCCGCGCACCCCGAGCCGGCCCGCAGCGCGCCGCAACAACTTCGAGCTCTACGCCTGGTTGTTCATGCGCCTGTCCGGCGTGGTCCTGCTGTTCCTGGTGCTGGGCCACCTGCTGATCATGCTGTTCCTGGACGGCGGCGTCCACAAGATCAACTTCGCCTTCGTGGCGGGTCGCTGGGCCTCCCCGTTCTGGCAGTTCTGGGACCTGACGATGCTGTGGCTGGCCGGCCTGCACGGCGGCAACGGCCTTCGTACCGTCATCAACGACTACTCCCGCAAAGACGGCACACGCTTCTGGCTGAAGATGCTGCTGTACGTCTCCGTCCTGCTGACCGTGGGTCTGGGCAGCTTCGTGATCTTCACCTTCGACCCCAACATCGGCTAGCGCCGCAGAGACCACAGCGTGGCGAGGCCGCTAGCAGTGGCAGGCGTTGGCTGCCGAACGCGGGTCCCGCCACAGCCCGAGGAGGCGACCATGCAATTCCACAAGTACGACGTGGTCATCGTCGGCGCCGGTGGCGCCGGGATGCGCGCGGCGATCGAGTCCGGCCAGCGCGCCCGGACCGCTGTGCTGACCAAGCTCTACCCCACCCGCTCGCACACCGGTGCGGCGCAGGGCGGGATGTGCGCGGCGTTGGCCAACGTCGAAGAGGACAACTGGGAGTGGCACACCTTCGACACGATCAAGGGCGGTGACTACCTGGTCGACCAGGACGCCGCCGAGATCATGGCGAAGGAAGCCATCGACGCGGTCCTGGACCTCGAGAAGATGGGTCTGCCGTTCAACCGGACCCCCGAGGGCAAGATCGACCAGCGCCGCTTCGGCGGCCACACCCGCGACCATGGCAAGGCCCCGGTCCGCCGGGCCTGCTACGCCGCGGACCGCACCGGCCACATGATCCTGCAGACGCTGTACCAGAACTGCGTCAAGCACGGCGTGGAGTTCTACAACGAGTTCTACGTCCTCGACGTGATGATGAGCGAGGGCGCGGACGGCGAGCAGGTCTGCACCGGCGCCATCGCCTACGAGCTGGCCACCGGCGAGATCCACGTCTTCCAGGCCAAGGCCGTCGTGTTCGCCACCGGCGGGTTCGGCAAGGTCTTCAAGACGACCTCCAACGCCCACACCCTCACCGGTGACGGCATGGGCATCGTCTACCGCAAGGGCCTGCCGCTGGAGGACATGGAGTTCTACCAGTTCCACCCGACCGGCCTGGCAGGCCTGGGCATCCTCATCACCGAGGGCGTCCGCGGTGAGGGCGGCATCCTCCGCAACGCCGACGGCGAGCGCTTCATGGAGCGCTACGCGCCGACGATCAAGGACCTCGCGCCGCGCGACATCGTCGCCCGGTCGATGGCCCTGGAGGTGCTGGAAGGTCGCGGTGCGGGTCCGAACAAGGACTACGTGCTCCTCGACGTCACCCACCTCGGTGAAGACCTGCTGATGTCCAAGCTCCCGGACATCATGGAGTTCTCCCGCACCTACCTGGGCGTGGAGCCGACCGAGGAGCCGGTCCCGGTCTACCCGACCGCGCACTACGCCATGGGCGGCATCCCCACGAACGTGCAGGGCGAGGTGCTGCGCGACAACGAGACCGTGGTCCCCGGCCTCTACGCCGCCGGTGAGTGCGCCTGCGTGTCGGTCCACGGCTCGAACCGCTTGGGCACCAACTCGCTGCTGGACATCAACGTGTTCGGCCGCCGCTCCGGCATCGCCGCCGCCGAGTACGCCCACGGCCACGAGTTCGTGGAGATCCCGGAGAACCCGGCCAAGCTGGTCGAGGGCATGGTCGACCACCTGCGCACCGCCAGCGGCGGCGAGCGGGTCGCCACCATCCGCACCGAACTGCAGCAGACGATGGACGCCAACGCGTCGGTGTACCGCACCGAGGAGACGCTGAAGACGGCGCTGTCGGACGTGCAGGCGCTCAAGGAGCGCTACGGCCGGATCGCCGTGCACGACAAGGGCAAGCGGTACAACTCCGACCTGCTGGAGGCCATCGAGCTGGGCTTCCTGCTCGACCTGGCCGAGGCCCTGGTCAACGCGGCGCTGGCCCGCAAGGAGTCCCGCGGCGGCCACGCCCGCGAGGACTACACCTCCCGGGACGACACCAACTTCATGCGGCACAGCATGCAGTACAAGGTGCTGCCCGAGTCCGAAGATCCGAACGCGCCGCTCGGGTTGACCGGGTTCCAGGCCGACATCCGCCTGGACTACAAGCCGGTCACCGTCACCCGGTACCAGCCGATGGAGCGTAAGTACTGATGACTGCCGCCACCACGAACAAGAACAAGGAACCTCTCGCAGCGTCTGATCTTCCGGCAGACGCCCCGCCGATCCCGGACGACGCGGTGATGGTCACCGTGAAGCTGCTCCGCTACAACCCGGAGCAGGACGAGGAACCGCACTGGGAGTCGTACCGGATCCCGACGCTGCCGTCGGACCGCGTGCTCAACCTGCTGCACTACATCAAGTGGTACGTCGACGGAACGCTCACGTTCCGCCGGTCGTGCGCGCACGGCGTGTGCGGCTCGGACGCGATGCGGATCAACGGCGTCAACCGGCTCGCCTGCAAGGTCCTCATGAAGGACATGCTCACCAAGGACGGCGAGACCACGCTGACCATCGAGCCGATCAAGGGCCTTCCGCTGGAGAAGGACCTGGTCGTCGACATGGAGCCGTTCTTCGAGGCCTACCGGGCGGTCCAGCCGTACCTGAAGACCACCGGCAACGAGCCGACCCGCGAGCGGATCCAGTCGGTCGCCGAGCGCGAGCGCTTCGACGACACCACCAAGTGCATCCTGTGCGCGGCGTGCACCACGTCGTGCCCGGTGTACTGGTCGGACGGCAACTACTTCGGCCCGGCCGCGATCGTCAACGCGCACCGGTTCATCTTCGACAGCCGTGACGAGGCCGCTGAGGAGCGCCTGGACATCCTCAACGACGTCGACGGCGTGTGGCGCTGCCGCACGACCTTCAACTGCACGGACGCCTGCCCGCGTGGCATCCAGGTCACCAAGGCGATCCAGGAGGTCAAGCGCGCGCTGATGTTCCGCCGCCGCTGACCGGCACTGCTCAACGGCGCCCACCCCGCGAGGGGCGGGCGCCGTTGTCGCGTTCAGGGCCCGTTCGCATTTCGCGCGAGATGGGAACAGGGCCGGTCAGGAGCGCGTGGCGCGGTAGGCCTTCCAGCCGATGACTCCGATGACGGTGCCCAGGACGAGGGAGACCACGGCGATGACCAGGTGGACGATCAGGTAAGCCGTGGGGCTGCCCTGCGCCCAGGAGCGGTCGCTGTTGAAGATGTTGCGCATGAACGTCGGCCACAGGAGGTAGGACCAGACCCCGAAGGCCAGGAGGAACAGCGCAACTCGGCGAGAAATCGTCACGAGGTCGAGTATCCGCTGTTACCGGGCTCACCCGGCGTCCGGTCCCGCTACTCCGGAGACGTTCATGGACGTGACCCGTTAACCTCTCCCGTGTGCCTCCGCGTCCTCATCGTTCGACGAAATCCCGTGCGAAACAGCCGTTTTGGCCGGTTTTCGCTGCGCTCCTCGTCGCCCTCCCGCTGCTGACCACCGCGCCCGCCGCAGCGCAGGCGCCCGCCTGCCCCAACGCCGAAGCACCACCACCCGCCGTCGACACCTCCGAGGTCCCCGCGCCCGGACAGCCCGCCCCGGCCCCGGTCCCGGTGCCGGAGACCCCGGTGGGCGGTGACCGGCTGGCCGGCTGCGCGCTGCTGAGCGCGCCGAACCAGCCCGCCCCGCCGCCGGACGTCGCGGCCTCCGCCGCCGGCTGGGTGCTGGCCGACCTGGACTCCGGCGAGATCCTCGCCGCCAAGGACGCGCACGCCCGGCAGCGCCCGGCCTCCACCATCAAGGTGCTCACCGCGCTGACCGCGCTGCGCGAGCTCAAGCTCGACGACACCCTGGTCGCCACCCAGGAGGACGCCAACCAGGAGGGCACCCGCATCGGCCTGCTGCCCGGGATGACCTACACCGTCGGGCAGGTCTTCCAGGCGATGCTGATGGGCTCCGGCAACGACGCCGCGCACGCGCTGGCGGTGAAGATGGGCGGCGTACCGGCGACCCTGGAGAAGATGAACGCCCTGGCCGCCGAGATCGGCGCCCTGGACACCCGCGCGGCGACGCCGTCCGGTCTGGACGGTCCGGGCATGAGCACCTCCGCCTACGACCTGGCCGCGATCTTCCGGGTCGCGATCCGCGAAGAAGCCTTCGCCAACGCCATCGCCACCCCGATGATGTTCCTGCCAGGCGCTCCCGGACAGCCGCCGTTCGAGCTGTGGAGCGACAACCAGGTGCTGCGCAACTACCCCGGTGGCCTGGGCGGCAAGACCGGGTTCACCGACGACGCGCGGCACACCTTCATCGGCTCCGCGCAGCGCGAGGGGCGCCGCCTGGTGGCGGTGATGGTGCGCGGCGAGAACCAACCGGTGCGGTTGTCGCACCAGACGATGGCGCTGCTCGACTACGGCTTCTCGCTGCCCAGGGGCAGCTCGGTGGGCGAGCTGGTGACGACCTCGCCGCGCGCCCCCGAGGCGGCCCCGGCCGCGCGGGCCGACGTGCCGCCACCCGCGGCGGTCGGTGTCGGCCGGTCGTCGTTCTTCGGCAGCATCACCGGACCGCTGTTCCTGCTCGCGGTCGCGCTCGTCGCGGTCGCCGTCGCGGTGCTGCTCCGCAGGCGCAGGGCTCAGCTCGCCCAAGCCCGCCGCCAGGCCTCGGCCGAGAGCGCGGAACACCCCTGAGGTCCGCTCCTGACCGGTCTCGCGCGCCCGTGAGGCCGGTCAGGAGTCGCGGTGGGTCCTGGTCGGCTTGCGCAGCAGCCAGCCGGCGACGGCTCCGACACCGATCATGCCCGCCGCGGTGCGGAGGCCGGCGCCCCTGCGGACCCGCACGGCGGGGCGGATGACCGCCGGGCCCGGGGCCTCGACCGGATCGGGCTTGAGGCTCTCCGAGGCCGTGGCGGTCCAGGCCGTGGCGAAGAGGATGAAGCGCGACATCAGGTTCGCGAACACGAGCAGACCCAGGATCGGGCCGAACGCGGCACCGGCGGGCGAGTTGGTGACCGTGTTCAGGTAGATCACGCCGACCTGCTTGAGGACCTCGAACCCCAGGGCGGCGAACAGCGCGCCCCAGACGGCGCTGCGCAGGGACACCGGGCTGCGCGGCAGCCGCGCGAGCACCCACACGAACACCAGCCACCCGGCCAGCAGCGACAGCAGGATCGACAGCACCCGCAGCACGATCCCGGCGATGACGCTGCGCTCGAACCCGGCGGCTTCCAGCAGCAGCCGTCCGACCCCGCCGCCCAGCGCGCTGATGCCGAACGACAGCGCCATCGCCAGGCCGAGGCCCAGCAGCGAGAGCAGGTCGGAGCCCATCCTCTTGAGCATCGGCTGCGGTGTCGGGATCTGCGTCCACTGCGCGGTCAGCGCCTCGCGCAGGTTCGTCATCCAGCCCAGCCCCGAGTACAGGGCGGTGAGCAGACCGATGATCCCGACCGCTCCGGCCTGCTTGATGGCCTGGTCGACGACCCGGTTGAGCATGTCGCTCATCGCCGGGCTCGGGACCGCCGTGGTGATCGAGTTCTTCAGGTTCGCCAGCAGCTCGGGGTTTCCGCTCAGCACGAAGCCGGCCACCGCGAACCCGATCATCAGCAGCGGCACCAGGGCCAGCACGCTGAAGTAGGTGATCGCGGCGGCGTAGTAGTCGCCGTACTGCTGCTGGTAGCGGCCGAAGGCCCGGATCAACCGGTCGAGCCACGCGTGCCGCTGTCGCAACCGGGCCAGGCGGCCCGGTTGCTCCTGTTGATCCGCCATGGTGCGCCTCCCACCAAACGGCTATCCCCCGAACGGTGGCAGGCTACCCGCAGTTGATCACTTCAGCGCAGCGGAGAAAGGAATCCCACTCGATCGAACACGGTGCGCAGGGTCTGCGAGGAGACCTCGCGGGCCTTCTCCCCTCCCCGGTGCAGGACCTTGTCCAGCTCGGCCGGGTCGCCGAGGTAGGCGTTGACCTTCTCCTGCAGCGGCGTCACGAACTCGACGACGACCTCGCCGAGCTCCTTCTTCAGGTCGCCGTACCCGCGTCCTTCGTAGGCGGTTTCGAGCTCGGCGATGCTCTGGCCGGTCAGCGCCGAGTAGATCGCCAGCAGGTTGGAGACGCCGGGCTTGTTCTCCACGTCGTAGCGGATCTCGCGACCGGTGTCGGTGACCGCGGAGCGGATCTTCTTCGCCGAGCGCTTCGGGTCCTCCATCAGCTCGATCACGCCGCTGGGAACCGACTTGCTCATCTTGGAGGTCGGGTCCTGCAGGTCGTAGATCTTGGCGGTGTCCTTCGGGATGTGGGCCGCCGGAACGGTGAAGGTCTTGCCGAAGCGGGAGTTGAAGCGCTGCGCGAGGTTGCGGGTGAGCTCCAGGTGCTGGCGCTGGTCCTCACCGACCGGAACGGCGTCGGCCTGGTAGACGAGGATGTCCGCGGCCTGCAGGACCGGGTAGGTGAACAGGCCGACGCTGACGTGATCGGCCTCCTGGCGGGAGGACTTGTCCTTGAACTGGGTCATCCGGCCGGCCTCGCCGAATCCGGCCATGCACTCCAGGACCCAGGACAGCTGGGCGTGCTCGGGGACGTGGCTCTGCACGAACAGCGCGGAGCGGTCGGGGTCGATGCCGAGGGCGAGCAGCTGCGCCGCGGAGACCCTGGTGCGCTGCCGGAGCAGCTCCGGGTCCTGCTCGACGGTGATCGCGTGCAGGTCGACGACGCTGTAGAAGCACTCGTAGGTGTCCTGCATGGTGACCCATTCCCGCAGGGCGCCGAGGTAGTTGCCGAGGTGGAAGGAGTCGGCGGTCGGCTGGATGCCGGAGAGGACGCGGGGCCGGCCCGCGGACTGTTCGCTGGTCTGGGTTGCGGGGCTGTCGCTGCTCACGAAGCCGATTCTCGCAAGCGCCGCCTCGCGCGCGGGACCGGGCTCATCCCTTTCGCTGGTTCTCCGGCTGGATCTTCTTCTTGCGGAAGACCCCGACGACCATGCCGGCGACGCCGAGCACGACGGCGCTCAGACCGACCGGGCCGAGCGAGTCCATCGACGGAGCCGCCATCACGGCGACCTCGGACTGGGCTTCGGCGAAGCCCGTGGTGACCGGCATCAGCGTTGCCACCACGGCGCCAGGCGCGGACACTCGCCTGATCACGCGAGATATTCGGCTACGCAAGAGCGTGCCTCCCTGCGGAAGTTGACCCTGTGGAGGGCCCTCTACTCGTGTGGTCCGGTGGCGGACAGTACCGACCGCCCGTTGCGATCGCGGTTGCCTTGCGTGAACCAACCACGACAGGGTGATCATATTTTCCGGACCTGAGTAGTTTTCCCCGGGTAGTTGATCAAAGACATCGCAGGTGAGCGGTGGGGCCGACCCCTGGTCGACCCCACCTAGCGTCACTTGGTGACCTGAATAACACTCAAATGGCGCAATCAGGCCCTCAAACAGCGGTGACGCCGAGCTGCACCTGACCCACTCGCCCATATGTCGTAGTGCGTTGCCGCGCGGTGCGTCCCGCGCGGGCGGCCAGCTCGTGCAGCTCCTCCACGCTGCGCTCCGAACCGTGCTCCGATCCGGCCATCCGGCTGATCGTCTCCTCCATCAGCGTGCCGCCGACGTCGTTGGCGCCACCGCCGAGGACCTCGGTGGTCCCGGCGTCGCCGAGCTTGACCCACGAGGTCTGCACGTTGTCGATCCGCCCGTGCAGCAGCACCCGGGCCATCGCGTGCACCGCCCGGTTGTCCCGCCGCGTCGGCCCCGGCCGCGCCAGGCCCGCCAGGTAGATCGGGGCGTTGCGGTGCACGAACGGCAGCGGCACGAACTCGGTGAACCCGGCCTGACCGTGCTCGCGCGCCCGGTCCTGGACCCCGGCCAGCGTGCGGAAGTGCCCCAGCCAGTGCTCCGGGTGGTCGACGTGGCCGTACATCATCGTCGACGAGGACGGGACGCCCAGCCGGTGCGCCGTGCTGACCACCTCGATCCACTCCGCCGCGGGCAGCTTGCCCTTGGTCAGCACCCAGCGGACCTCGTCGTCGAGGATCTCGGCCGCCGTGCCCGGGATGCTTCCCAGACCGGCCTCCTTGAGCTCGGCCAGCCAGTCCTGCACCGTCACGCCCGCCTTCGCCGAAGCGCTGACGATCTCCATCGGGCTGAACGCGTGGACGTGCATCTCCGGCACACGCTGCCGCACCGCCCGCACCAGGTCGGCGTAGCCCGACACCGGCAGCCTCGGGTCGATGCCGCCCTGGACGCAGACCTCGGTGGCCCCGGCGCGCCACGCCTCGTCGGCGCGGTCGGCGACGTCCTCCGGTGAGAGCCGGTAGGCGTCGGCGTCCCGCTCGCGCTGGGCGAAGGCGCAGAACCGGCACCCGACGTAGCAGATGTTGGAGAAGTTGATGTTGCGGTTGACCACGTAGGTGATGTCGTCACCGACGACCTCGCGACGCAACCGGTCCGCGATGCCGGCGAGCTCGTCCATCGCCGGTCCCTCGCAGGTCATCAACGCCATCGCGGCCTCGTGGTGCTGCTCCTCCAGCAGCGACGCCGGGTCGGACTCGGCCAGCCGCAGCCCCTTCTTGACGTCGGCGTCCAGCCTCTCCGGGGACTCCGCCGTCGGGACCTGGCCGCGCAGCTCGTCCCAGTCGCCGTAGACGGTGTCGAAGTCGGTGCGCCGGTCCTCCGTGCGGCCGTCGGTGTCGATGCTGCGGTGCAGGTCGGTGCGGCCGATCGACTCGAAACCGCCGTCCGGCTCCTGCCACTCGCGTCCCGAGATCTCGGCGTCCGGGTCGGCGAAGCCGTCGGAGTCCGAGAGCGCGTCGACGTGCGAGGCGACCCGCAGGTCAAGCCACTGCGTCGAGTCCCCGGCCAAGCCCTTGCGCACGTAGCGCGGGTAGGCGGTGAGCCGCTCGCGCAGCTGGAAACCGGCCTGGCCGGTGAGCTCGGTGAGCTCGTCGATCTGCGGCCACGGGCGTTCCGGGTTGACGTGGTCCGGGGTCACCGGCGACACGCCGCCCCAGTCGTCGATGCCGGCGCGCAGCATCAGCAGGTGCTCCTCGCCGACCAGGTTCGGCGGCGCCTGCACGCTCACGCCCGAGGGCATCAGCAGCCGGGCGACGGCGATGGTCGCGGCCAGTTCCTCCAGGTCGGCGTCGGGCATCCCGCGCATCGCGGTGTCCGGCTTGGCCCGGAAGTTCTGCACGATGATTTCCTGGATGTGCCCGTACTGGCGGGCGCTCTGCCGCAGCTCCAGCAGCGATTCGGCCCGCTCGGTGCGGGTTTCGCCGATGCCGATGAGGATTCCGCTGGTGAAGGGCACCGCGACGCGTCCGGCGTCGGTGAGCACCCGCTTGCGGACGGCCGGTTCCTTGTCCGGACTGCCGAAGTGCGGGCCTCCCTTCTCGCTCCAGAGCCGCTCCGAGGTCGTCTCCAGCATCATCCCCATGCTGGCCGCGACCGGCTTGAGCCTGGTCAGCTCCGACCAGGACAGCACTCCCGGGTTCAGGTGCGGCAGCAGGCCGGTCTCCTCCAGGACCGCGATCGCGCAGGCGCGGACGTAGTCCACCGTGGAGGAGTAGCCCCGCGCTTCGAGCCACTCGCGGGCGGCCGGCCAGCGCTCCTCCGGCCGATCTCCCAAGGTGAACAGGGCTTCCTTGCAGCCCGCGGCGGCTCCTCGGCGGGCGATCTCCAGGACCTCGTCGCGCTCGAGGAACGCCGATTCCACCTTGTGCGGAACCGTGGCGAAAGTGCAGTAGTGGCAACGGTCCCGGCACAGCCTGGTCAGCGGGATGAACACGTTGCGGCTGTAGGTGACGACGCCCGGGTGCCCCTCGGCGACCAGGTGCGCGTCGCGCGCCTTACCGGCCGCCGTCAGGAGCTTGTCCAGGTCATCGCCGCGCGCGTGCAGCAGAACCGCGGCTTCGGTGGCGTCGAGCGAGACGCCGTCGGTGGCGCGGCGCAGCGCACGTCGCATCGCCGATGAGCTCGGGGTCTGTTCCGGCGGGGTGATGTTCAAATCTGCAACCGACACCTGACGACTCTAAGTCGGCTCGAAGTTGTTGCCCAGCCGTCATCTGCGTGCGCAGTCCCTCACTTTCGGCTACGCAATTACTCCATTGAGCCCTGCCGCCTATCCCCGAATCAGGCGCAAAATCCGGACGAATATCACTGGGTGAACCATTCTTCGTCTCCAAGGAGGGACAAGTTGTCACGCAGAAGTAGGAGAAGCCGTTCGCTGCGGATCGCAGGCTCGGCTCTCGCGCTGACCCTGCTGTTACCCGCCGGGCTCATCGGCTCCGCGCCAGCAGCGCCCGCCACCTCGGCGGTTCCCGCGCACTTCGTGGTCGTCGGCCCCGTCGGTGACGCACTCGCGCAGACCGAGGAATCGGTGCGCGCCGTCGGCGGTGCGGTCGTGCAGAGCTGGCCGCAGATCGGCGTGGTCGTCGCGTCCTCGCCCGATCCGGCCTTCGCGGCGAACGTCCGGCAGCAGCCGGGCGTCGAGCAGGCCGGCGCGAGCCGCAACCTCGCCGAGCAGCTGCCGCCCGCCCAGTCGAACCGGCTGGAAACCCTGGAAGGCACGGCGAACGGCATCGGCACCTTCGCCGCCGACGGCAAGGAGCCGCTGGAAGCCGACCAGTGGGACCTGCCGCAGATCAAGGCCGACCAGGCCAACGCGATCTCGCAGGGCAGCAAGGACACCACCGTCGGCGTGCTGGACTACGGCATCGACCCCACGCACCCCGACCTGGCGCCGAACCTCGACGTCTCCCGCTCGGTGAGCTGCGTCAACGAGGGCGTGCCGGACCAGAGCCAGGAGGCCTGGCAGCCGCAGGACCCGACGCAGGACCACGGCACGCACGTCTCGGGCACCATCGCCGCCGCGCGCAACGGAGTCGGCGTCGCCGGAGTGGCCCCGAACGTCACGCTGGCCTCGGTCCGCGTGATCGACGACGGCGGGTTCATCTACCCCGAGTACGCGATCTGCGGGTTCATCTGGGCCGCCGAGCACGGCTTCGACGTCACCAACAACTCCTACTTCGTCGACCCCTGGTACCTGTGGTGCGACAGCGACCCGGACCAGAGGGCCGCGGCCGAAGCGGTCCGCCGCGCGGTCGCCTACGCCGAGGGCCACGACGTGGTCAACGTCGTCTCCGCGGGCAACAGCAACTGGGACCTGTCGCAGCCGATCCACGACACCAACAGCCCGAACAACGGCGGCCCGACCCAGGACCGCCGCACCGGGCCGGACTGCCACATCCTCCCGGGCGAGCTGCCGGGCGTGGTGTCGGTGTCCGCGGTTGGCGTCAACGCGGTCAAGTCGTACTACTCCAACTACGGCCTCGGCTCGATCTCGGTGACCGCCCCCGGCGGTGACGCGCGGCAGATCCCGCAGACGCCGTCGGCCAACGGCCGGGTCCTCTCCAGCGTGCCCGGCGGTGGCTGGGGCTGGATGCAGGGCACCTCGATGGCGGGCCCGCACGCCGCGGGCGTCGTCGCCCTGCTGCGCAGCACCCACCCGGAGTGGACCGCGCAGCAGGTCATCGGCGCGCTGAACAACCAGTCCGACGCGCTGCCGTGCCCGAAGGACTACGACGGGGACGGCGACGGCGTCGTCGACGCGGTCTGCACCGGTGGCTCCACCGGGGCCGGCTTCTACGGCGCGGGCCTGATCGACGCCCTCGACGCGGTCACCAAGTAATCCCGGCCTGTCCTGCCGGCCACGTCCCCGGCAGGGCGGGCCCCAGCCCCCGGGCCTGGGGTGGCCCGATTTCAGTGGAAATCCGGACCCGGAATTCCACTGAAATCGGATCGTTCACTCGACGAGGCGACTCGGGGCCGTTTCTTCGACCAGGTCGTCGACGGGAGGGACCTCGTCGGCTCCGGTTGCCCGGTTCCCCTGGCGGCAGGACGCTTCGGGGGTGGGAGATTCGGAGAGTTTCGTGATCGTCGGCGCCGGCATGGCCGGGGCCAAGGGCGCCGAGGCGCTGCGCGACCAGGGGTTCGACGGGCGGATCACGCTGCTGGGCGATGAAGCGCACCGGCCCTACGAGCGACCGCCGCTGTCCAAGGAGTACCTGATGGGCAGCGCCGAGTTCGACGCCGCCTACGTGCACCCCGAGACCTGGTACGCCGACAACCGCGTCGACCTGCGCCTGAACACCTCCGCGCGGCACATCGACCGCTCGCTGCGCCAGGTCGAGGTCGCCGACGGCACCAGGCTGGAGTTCGACAAGCTGATGCTGGCCACCGGAGCCCACCCCCGTTCCCTC
>NZ_SMLA01000046.1:0-53976 GCF_004349225.1 Saccharopolyspora karakumensis | reverse complement strand
CCCACCACCCACTACGACGGCACACCCCGCACCGAAGCCTTCACCCCCACCACCACCTGACCGGACCTCCACCGCGACGGTTCACCCCGTTTCGCGCCGGTACCCCGGTGAAGCGGTGCTCCCGTCGGATCACCGCCGTAATCTGGACGGGATCAGCGGGGGAGGGGTGCCGGGTGGAGTTCGAGGTCGTGGTTGAGCGGGAGCTTCGGTTGCAGGAGCCCGCGGTTCGGGGGGATGCCGAGGCCGTTCGGGCGTTGCTGCACCCGGAGTTCCGGGAGTTCGGGGCTTCCGGGGTGGTGTGGGATCGGGAGTCGATCGTGCGGGCCACGGAGGCGAGCAGCGGTGACGACGAGCGGATCGAAGCGTCGGACTTCCGCCCCACGCGGCTCGGTCCCGACGCGATCCTGCTGACCTGCACCACCCGCTACCGCGGTGCGTCAGCGCTGCGGACCTCGGTGTGGGTCCGCAGCGCCGGCGAGTGGCTCCTGCTGCACCACCAGGGGACCGCCGTCAGGTGAGGCGGATCTGGCGGTTGACGTCCTTGTAGAGCAGGTAGCGGAAGGGTCCGGGTCCGCCCGCGTAGCAGGCTTGGGGGCAGAAGGCCCGCAGCCACATGAAGTCGCCTTCCTGGACCTCGACCCAGTCGCCGTTGAGGCGGTAGACGGCCTTGCCCTCCAGGACGTAGAGGCCGTGCTCCATGACGTGGGTTTCGGCGAAGGGGATCACACCGCCGGGCTGGAAGGTGACGATGTTGACGTGCATGTCGTGGGCGAGGTCGTCGGGGTCGACGAAGCGGGTGGTCGCCCAGGTGCCGTTGGTGTCGGGCATCGGGGTCGGCGCGATGTCCTGCTCGCGGGTCACGAACGGCTCGGGCGCGGCGATGCCGTCGACGAACTCGTAGGGCTTGCGCACCCAGTTGAACGTCGCGGGGGAGTCGCCCGGGTTGCTGACCGACCAGTCGGCTCCGGCGGGCAGGTAGGCGTAGCCGCCGGGCTCGAGGTGGTGGCGGGTGCCGGCGATGGTCAGGTCCAGCTCGCCGGTCATGAGGAACACGACGGATTCGACGCCCGGTTCGGGCTCGGGATCGCTGCTGCCGCCTCCGGGGGCGACCTCGACGATGTACTGGGCGAACGTGGTGGCGAAGCCCTGCACGGGCTTGGCCAGCACCCAGGAGCGGGTGCGGGTCCATCCGGGGAAGTTGCTGGTGACGATGTCGCGCAACACGCCGCGCGGGATCACGGTGTAGGCCTCGGTGACGATCGCCCGGTCGGTGAGCAGATCGGTCTGCGGCGGCAGACCACCGGCAGGCGCGAAGTACGACGGCGTGTTCAAGCTGACTCCTCCTCGACGGGAAACCCGACCTATCAGGCGCCGGTGACCTGCGAAATTAATGTATACAAACGGGCGCCTGGGGAGCAGGATAGGCAACCTCGGCCCGATGCGGAAGCCCCCGGGTCGGCTGCCGAGATCACATCCGACACCGTTACTCGACAGTATTGACGGACGCCTGCGCGCGCCTTACCGTCTTCTCCAACTCGCACGTATACTTTCGCATCGCGGAAATGACTCACCTCGCAGAGTGGCGGGGTGAAGCTTGGAGGCGGCTAGTGACTGCCACGAACGACCAATCCGATGTGGACCTCCCGCCCGCCTCGAGTGAGCGGCTGTACAGCTACGACCTGGCTCCCACGAAGAAGGAGGGGCGTCGCTGGGGCGCCTACAACGTCTTCACGCTCTGGGCCAACGACGTGCACAGTCTCGGCAACTACGCCTTCGCGATCGGCCTGTTCGCGCTCGGGCTCAACGTCTGGGGCATCCTGGCGGCGTTCGTGCTGGCCTCGGCGCTGCTGTTCCTGCTGCTGACGATGTCGGGCTACATGGGGCACAAGGCCGGCGTGCCGTTCCCGGTGATGAGCCGGATCGCGTTCGGCACCAAGGGCGCGCAGATCCCGGCGGCCGTGCGCGGGATCGTGGCCATCGCCTGGTTCGGCATCCAGACCTACCTCGCCTCCTCGGTCCTCGACGCGCTGCTGGTCGCGATGTTCCCCGGGCTGAAATCGCTGGAAGAGCAGTCCGTGCTGGGCCTTTCGCTGCTCGGCTGGATCACCTTCCTGGCGCTGTGGGCGGTCCAGGTCCTCATCGTCAGCTACGGCATGCACGTCATCCGCAGGTACATGGCGGTGGCCGCGCCGACCACGCTGATCACCATGCTCGGCCTGGCGGTCTGGATGTTCTCCCGCGCGGACTTCTCGATCTCGATGTCCACGGCTCAGCCGCTGACCGGCGGGGCGATGTGGTTGCAGATCCTGCAGGGCGCCGCGCTCTGGGTGGTCATCTACGGCACGTTCGTGCTGAACTTCTGCGACTTCACCCGGTCCGCCAAGAGCCGCCAGTCGATCGTGCTGGGCAACCTGATCGGCATCCCGGTCAACATGCTGTTCTTCGCCGGCATCGTGGTCGTCCTCAGCGGAGCGCAGTTCAAGATCAACGGTCGGGTGATCACCAGCCCGACCGACATCGTGCAGACGATCCCCAACACCTACCTGCTGGCGCTGGCCTCGCTCGCGCTGATCGTGCTGACGATCGCGGTCAACCTGCTGGCCAACTTCGTCGCCCCGATCTACGTGCTGGTCAACCTCTTCCCGAAGCAGCTGAACTTCCGCCGCGCGGGACTGGTGAGCGCGGTGATCGGCCTGGTCATCCTGCCGTGGAACCTCTACGACAGCCCGGTGGTGGTCAACTACTTCCTGGCCGGTCTGGGCGCGCTGCTCGGCCCGCTGTTCGGCGTGATCATGGCCGACTACTGGCTGATCCGGAAGACCAGGGTGAACGTCCCCGAGCTCTACACCGAGGACAGCAACGGCGAGTACCACTACACGCGCGGATACAATCCGAAGGCGGTCTGGGCGTTCATCCCGGCCGCGGCGATCGCCGTGGTGCTGGCACTGGTGCCGGCGTTCAGCTCGGTCGGCGGGTTCTCCTGGTTCATCGGCGCGATTCTCGGCGCGATCATCTACGCGGTCATCGCCGACCGCAAACCGGACGCGCGGGACGTGGACGGGGAGACCATCGCCGTCGCCGCGGAATGAGACCGCGGCTCAAGGGTTTTCGGAGGAAGTCGGTTTCATGCGCATTCTCGTCGTGAACGTCAACACGACCAAGACCATCACCGATTCCATCGGTGAGCAGGCCGCCTCGGTCGCCTCGCCCGGCACCGAGATCGTCCCGCTGACGCCATCCTTCGGGGCGGAGTCGGTGGAGGGCAACTACGAGAGCTATCTCGCTGCGGTCGCCGTGATGGAGGCCGTGCGGGCCTACCCGGAACCGTTCGACGCGGTCATCCAGGCCGGGTACGGCGAGCACGGTCGCGAGGGGTTGCAGGAGCTCCTCGACGTCCCGGTCGTGGACATCACCGAGGCGGCGGCGAGCACGGCGCAGTTCGTGGGCCGCAGCTACTCGGTGGTGACCAGCCTGGATCGCACGGTGCCGCTGATCGAGGACCGGTTGCACGCGGCGGGTCTCAGCGCCCGCTGCGCGTCGGTGCGCGCGAGCGGGCTGGCGGTGCTGGACCTGGAGCGCGATCCGCAGGCGGCCGTGGACGCCATCGTGGAGCAGGCGGTCAACGCCGTGCGCGACGACCGGGCGGAGGCGATCTGCCTGGGCTGCGGCGGCATGTCGGGTCTCGCCGAACGGGTCGTGGATCGCACCGGAGTCCCGGTGATCGACGGCGTGACGGCGGCGGTGACGATCGCCGAGTCGCTGGTCCGGCTCGGTCTGAAGACCTCGAAGGTGCGCACCTACGCCCCGCCGCGCCCCAAGGAGATGAAGAACTGGCCGCCGGCCTGATGGTGTGAAACCACCTGAAGAAGCCGGGCCTCCGACGCGGAGGCCCGGCTTCTCTCGTGCGTGGTGGCGGTTCTGGTCCGAACCGACCGGCCTTGATCATGGACGGTTCGGACCAGAGCCGCCGGCGACTCAGACCTCGCCGCGGGTGAGCAACTTCCCGTGCAGCTGCGAGGTGTCCGCGCCGTCACCGGCGATCTGCGTTCCGCGCAGCCAGGTCTCGCGCACGACACCGGCCAGCGGGCGGCCGTGGTAGGCCGAAACCGGGTTGCGGTGCTGGAGCTTGGCGACGTCGACGACGAACGCGTCGTCCGGCGCGAACACGCACAGGTCGGCGTCGTTGCCCACGGCGATCGAGCCCTTGCTGCGCATCCCGGCGAGCTCGGCGGGCTTGCGCGCCATCCAGGTCACCACGTCGGACAGATCGTACCCGCGCTGGCGCGCCTGGGTCCAGATGGCCGACAGGCCCAGCTGCAGGCTGGAGACCCCGCCCCACGCGACCCCGAAGTCGCCGGTGTCGAAGCGCTTGAGCTCCGGCGTGCAGGGGGAGTGATCGCTGACGATGCAGTCGATCGTGCCGTCGGCGAGGGCCTTCCACAGCAGTTCGCGGTTGGCGGCCTCGCGGATGGGCGGGCAGCACTTGAACTGGGTGGCGCCGTCGGGGATCTCCTCGGCGGTGAAGCTCAGGTAGTGCGGGCAGGTCTCGACGGTGACCCGCACGCCCTCGGCGCGAGCCGAGGCGATCAGCGGCAAGGCGTCCGACGAGGCCAGGTGCAGGATGTGCACGCGGGCTCCGATGCGCCGGGCCAGCTCGATGACCTGCGCGATCGCGACGTTCTCCGCGCCCTTGGGGCGGGAGGCGAGGAAGTCGCCGTAGTCCTCGCCGTGCGGGGTGGGGGCCTCGTCGATCGCGTCGGAGTCCTCGGCGTGCACGATCATCATCGCGTCGAACCCGGCCAGCTCGCGCAGCGCGGTGTCGAGCTGGGCGGAGTCCAGCGGCGGGAACTCGTCGACGCCGGAGTGCAGCAGGAAGCACTTGAAGCCGAACACGCCGGCCTCGTGCAGGCCGCGCAGTTCGTCGAGCTTGCCGGGGATCGCGCCGCCCCAGAAGCCGATGTCGACGTGCGCCTTGTCCCGCGCGGTCTTGCGCTTGACCTCCAGGGCGTCGGTGTCGACCGTCGGCGGGAGGCTGTTGAGCGGCATGTCGACGATGGTGGTGACCCCGCCCGCGGCCGCCGCGCGGGTGGCGGTCTCGAAGCCCTCCCACTCGGTGCGGCCGGGGTCGTTGACGTGCACGTGGGTGTCGACGAGGCCGGGCAGCAGCACCTCGTCGTCGGCGAGCTCGACGACCCGGGTGGCCTCCAGCTCGGCGTCGAGCGGTTCGACGGCGGCGATGCGGCCGTCCCGGACGCCGACGCTGCCGGACGTCTCACCGTGCGGGCCGATGAGTCGCTGAGCCCGGAAGACCAGGTCGAACGGCGTTGTTGAGCGGACCAACGCGGCACCTCCCTCGAACTTCGATCACGAGGGATCGAGTTCCACGATACGAAAGTATATTTGAACGTATACGTAAACTATGGCGAGCTGGTTCCGCCAGTCAAGAGAGGTCAGCGCGGATTCAGTGCACCATGCGCTCGAGCACCATCGCGCGGCTCGCGCGCACGTGCTTGCGGGCGATTTCCGACGCCCGCTCGGCGTCACCGGCCGCTATGGCCGCGTAGAGCTCCGCGTGCTCGGTGCAGACCCGTTCCGGCTCCAGGTTCAGCCGGAACAGGGCGGCCAGCCGTCCGTGCAGCGGTTCGAGCATCGAGGCCAGCAGTTCGTTGCGGGAGACGGCCACGAGCTTGTCGTGGAACTCGGTGTTGGCCTCCGACATCGCGTCGGTGTCGGAGGAGTCCAGCGCCTCGCGGGCGCGGGTGGCCAGCTCTCCCAGCCGGTCGACGTCGGCGGAGTCGCTGCGCTCGGCGGCGAGCCGCGCGGCCAGCGCTTCGAGGGCTTCGCGCACGTCGAAGAGCTCTTCGAGCTGCTGGCGGTCGAGGCTGCGGACGAACACGCCGCGCCGGCGCGGCCGGACCTCGACCATGCCCGCGCTCTGCAGCATTCGGATCGCCTCCCGCACCGGAACTCGGGAGATGCCGAATTCGATGGCGAGTTCCTGCTCGAAGATCCGGTCGCCGGGCCGCAACCGCCCGTCGCTGATCCGGGCCTGAAGCTCGTCGTGGACCTGATCGCGCAGCGGAACGCGCGGTTCCCCGTCGGGTGCTTCGGTCACGGCAACCTCACGAAATCACGGCTTCGGCGAGCGTGCATCACGCCCAGCACGTTAGTGCGTTCGCGGTGCGGGCGGGTCTCGCGGGTCACGTGTTGCCGCGCAGGGTGAGGTCGAAGGTGTAGCGGGAGGCGCGGTAGACGTGCGTGCCGTACTCGACGATGGTGCCGGTGTGGTCGTGGGTGACGCGCTGGGCGGTCAGCAGCGCGGCCCCCGCCGGCTCGTCGAGCAGGTCGGCTTCCTCGTCGGTGGCGTTGCGGGCGCCGATGGTCTGCTGCGCGGCGTGCAGGTGGACCCCGGCCGCGCGCAGGAGCTGGTAGAGGCCGCGTTCGGTCAGATCCTCGTCGCTGGGCTTGATCAGCTCGGCCGGGAGGTAGTTGCGCATCCGGGCGATCGGCTCGCCGCGCGCGCTGCGGACGCGCTCCAGGTGCAGGACCTCGTCCTGTTCGGACAGTCCCAGCGCGCGGGCGGCCTCCTCGGGCGGGTGGCAGATCTCGTTGACCAGCACGCGCGTCGTGGGCTGCGCCTCGATGCCGGTGAGGTCGTCGTGGAGGCTGCTCAGCTCCAGCGAGCGCTTGACGTGGTTGAACACGACCTGCGTGCCCGCGCCCCGCTTGCGCACCACGAGTCCCTTGTCGACCAGCGATCCGATCGCCTGCCGGATGGTGGGGCGGGAGAGCCCGAGGTTGCCGGCCAGCTCGATCTCGTTGTCCAGGCGCGCGCCGACGGGCAGTGCTCCGGAGGTGATGGCCTCCTCGATCTGGCTGGCCACCTGGAAGTACAGCGGGACGGGGCTGCGGTGGTCCACCGAGATCTGCCTGGCTGGATCCCACCTCGGTTCCTGAGATCGGTGTCGCATGGCGGTCACGCCGACACGATAGCAAGAACACACGACGTAAATAAGTCCGTATGTACTGACAAATTCTTGACAGCGTCGTGGCGCGCACGTAGACAAGGAACGTCCGTGCTCCGGCCGCCGCGAGCGGCCGCGTCCTGATGGAGGGCTTCTGCGATGAGCGATCCGTTCGATGTGATCACGATGGGCCGGATCGGGGTCGACATCTACCCGCTGCAGACCGGTGTTCCGCTGCCGCAGGTGGAATCGTTCGGCAAGTACCTCGGCGGCACCGCGACCAACGTGGCCGTCGCCGCGGCACGCCTCGGCCACCGCAGCGCTGTCATCAGCCGAACCGGGGCCGATCCGTTCGGCGAGTACGTCCACCAGGCGCTGCGCGGCTTCGACGTCGACGACCGGTGGGTGAGCTCCGTCGAGCAGTACCCGACCCCGGTCACCTTCTGCGAGCTGTTCCCGCCGGACGACTTCCCGCTGTACTTCTACCGCCTGCCCAAAGCCCCTGACCTGGAAATCCACGACGACGAGCTGGACCTGCAGGCCATCGCCGACGCCCGCATCTTCTGGATGACCGGCACCGGTCTGGCCGAGGAGCCCAGCCGCTCGGCGACGCTCGCGGCGCTGCGCCACCGGGCCAAGCGCGGCACCACGGTCTTCGACCTGGACTGGCGGCCGATGTTCTGGAACGACAAGGGCGAAGCCGGCCGCTGGTACCGGGAAGCGCTCGCGCACGTCACGGTCGCGGTCGGCAACCTCGACGAGGTCGAGACCGCCGTCGGCTCCCGCGAACCGGAGGAGGCCGCCGAACGGCTGCTGGAGCTCGGGGTGGAGCTGGCCGTGGTCAAGCAGGGCCCGAACGGGGTCCTCGCGCGCACGCGCGAGGAGAGGACGGTGGCGCCACCGGTCCCGGTCGACGTCGTCAACGGCCTGGGAGCCGGCGACGCCTTCGGCGGCGCGCTCTGCCACGGGCTGCTGCAGGACCGGCCGCTGGAGCGGACCATGCGTTTCGCGAACGCGGCCGGAGCGCTGGTCGCCGGCCGTCTCGCGTGCTCCTCGGCCATGCCTTACGCGCACGAGGTCGAGGAGACGCTGTCCAAGAACTCGGCGCTGAGCGCATGAGTGCGGAGGAAAGTGAGATTCGGGTGTCACCGTTGAGCATCACCGAATTGATCGAGGCGCGCGCGACGCGTCCCGAGGCCATCGCCGAGGCCGCCGCGCTGCGCGCGAGACGGCCGCTGCTGGGCGAGTCCGGCCGCATGATGATCGTCGCCGCCGACCACCCGGCGCGCGGTGCGCTGGCGGCGGGCGGGAATCCGCTGGCGATGGTCAACCGCGCGGACCTGCTGGACCGGCTGTGCACCGCGCTGCAACGTCCGGGCGTGGACGGGGTGCTGGGCACCGCCGACGTGCTGGAGGACCTGCTGCTGCTCGGGGCGCTGGAGAACAAGGTCGTCATCGGCTCGATGAACCGAGGCGGTCTGGCGGGCTCGTCGTTCGAGCTCGACGACCGGTTCACCGGCCACCGCGCCGAGGACCTGCATCGGATGCGCTTCGACGCCGGGAAGCTGCTGCTGCGGCTGGATCTCGACGACCCCGGATCGCTGAACACCATGCAGGGCGCGGCCAACGCCGTCAACGAGCTCGCCGAGCGCGGGCTGATCGCGATGGTCGAGCCCTTCCTGTCCCGGCGCGTGGAGGGCAAGGTGCGCAACGACATCTCGGCCGAGGCGGTGGCGCGGTCGATCGCGATCGCCTCCGGGCTGGGCGGCACCTCGGCCTACACCTGGCTGAAGGTGCCCGTGGTCGACGAGCTGGACCAGATCGGCCGGGCGCTGGAGGCCACCACGCTGCCGACGGTGCTGCTGGGTGGCGAGGTGCCCGACGACCCGGCGGCCACCCAGGAGCGGTGGCACAAGGCGCTGCAACTGCCCAACGTGCGCGGTCTGGTGGTGGGCAGGAGTCTGCTCTACCCGCACGACGACGACGTCGCGGGCGCGGTCGACGCCGCAGCCGACCTGCTGCAGGAGGGGAACGAGCGTTGAGGAGCAATGGTTTTCACCTCCCCGACGGGGAGTCGGAGCACGACGGCTACCGCGCCTTCGTCGACCCGGCAACAGCGGGCTGGGGCTATTCCTCGCTGCGGGTGCTGGAGCTGTCGGCCGGTGAGTCGCGCGCGTTCGACACCGGAGACAGCGAGTGGATCCTGCTGCCGCTCAGCGGTTCCTGCGCTGTGTCCTGTGACGGCGAGACGTTCGAGCTGGCCGGGCGGGCGAGCGTGTTCGACGGGGTCACCGACTTCGCCTACGTCCCCCGGGACGCCTCGGTCCGCGTGGTCAGCAGCGCCGGCGGGCGGTTCGCGCTGACCGGTGCGCGCTGCGAGAACCGGCTTCCCGCGCGCTACGGCCCGGCCTCGGGCGTGCCGGTGGAGTTGCGGGGTGCCGGGCAGGCAAGCCGCCAGGTCAACAACTTCGGCGCGGCGCACGTCTTCGAGGCGGACCGGCTGATCGCGGTGGAGGTGCTGACCCCCGCGGGCAACTGGTCGTCGTTCCCGCCGCACAAGCACGACGAGGACCGCGACGGCGAGTCGAGGCTGGAGGAGATCTACTACTTCGAGATCGCCGACTCCCACGGCACTCCCGGCGTCGGCTACCAGCGCGTCTACCCGTCGGGCCCGGACAGCGCCACGGACGTGCTCGCCGAGGTGCGCAGCGGGGACGTGGTGCTGATCCCGGACGGCTGGCACGGCCCGTCGATGGCGGTGCCCGGTTACGACATGTACTACCTCAACGTCATGGCCGGTCCCTCGCCGGATCGCGCCTGGCTGATCTGCGACGACCCCGCGCACGCGTGGGTGCGCGGCACCTGGGAGGACCAGCCGGTCGACGCCCGGCTGCCGTTCTACCAGGCTCCGTCCGAAGTGGAGGAACGATGACGACGCGCAGGCTCACCGTCGCGCAGGCGCTGGTGCTGTTCCTGGCCAACCAGCACACCGAGCGCGACGGCGCGCGGCAGCGGTTGGTCGAGGGCTGCTGGGGCATCTTCGGGCACGGCAACGTCGCCGGGATCGGCCAGGCACTGCTGGAAACCGGCGACCGGATGCCCTACCTGCAGGGGCGCAACGAGCAGTCGATGGTGCACGCGGCCGTCGGTTTCGCCCGGCAGCGCAACCGGATGTCGACCTACGCGGTCACGACCTCGATCGGTCCGGGCGCGACGAACCTGGTCACCGGTGCCGCGCTGGCGACCATCAACCACCTGCCGGTGCTGCTGCTGCCCGGCGACGTCTTCGCGACACGCCCCGCGGACCCGGTGCTGCAGCAGCTGGAAGTACCGCACGCGCGCGATGTCTCGGTCAACGACTGCCTGCGCCCGGTGTCGCGCTACTTCGACCGCATCTGGCGGCCCGAGGCGCTGATGCCCTCCGCGCTGGAGGCGATGCGGGTGCTCACCGACCCGGTGGAGACCGGTGCCGTGACCCTGGCGCTGCCGCAGGACGTGCAGGCCGAGGCGTTCGACTGGCCGGAGGAGTTCTTCGCCGAGCGGGTGTGGCGGGTGCACCGCCCGGTCGCCGACCCGGAGTCGGTGTCGGACGCCGTCGAGGCGATCCGGGGCGCGCGCCGACCGCTGATCATCGCCGGTGGGGGAGTGCACCACAGCGGCGCCGAGCGGGAACTGTCCGAGCTCGCCGAGCGCACCGGCATCCCGGTGGCGGAGACGCAGGCAGGGCGCGGTTCGCTGCGCCACGACCACCCGTGCGCGATGGGCTCGATCGGGCACACCGGCACCGAGGTGTCCGACGACCTCGCCCGCGAGGCCGACCTGATCATCGGTGTCGGCACCCGCTACTCGGACTTCACCACGGCTTCCCGCACGTTGTTCGCGAACCCGGCCGTGCGGTTCGTCAACGTCAACATCGCCTCGCTCGACGCGCACAAGCAGGCCGCCACCCCGGTCGTCGGCGACGCCCGCACGACCCTGCGGCAGTTGTCGCAGGCCCTGTCGGGCCACCGCGTCGCCGAGGACCACGCGCAGCGGGCCAGGTCGGGCGCTCGGCGCTGGGCCGAGGTCGTCGCCTCGGTCACCCGCGGAGCGGGAGACGAACGCCCGGGCCAGGCCGAGGTCATCGGGGCTCTCGACGGGGTCCTCGGGGAACGGGACGTGGTCATCAACGCGGCGGGTTCGCTGCCGGAGGACCTCAACAAGCTGTGGCGCGCGAAGGACCCTCGGCAGTACCACGTCGAATACGGCTACTCCTGCATGGGATACGAGATCCCGGCCGCGATCGGTGCCCGCCTGGCCGACCCCACGCGGGAGGTGTTCGCGCTGGTCGGTGACGGCACCTACCTGATGATGCCGACCGAGCTGGTCACCGCCGTGCAGGAAGGCATCAAGATCAACCTGGTGCTCGTGCAGAACCACGGCTACGCCTCCATCGGCGGCCTCTCGGAGAAGGTCGGCGGCGAGCGGTTCGGCACCGCCTACCGGTACCGCACCGACGAGGGCACCTTCACCGGCGAACCGCTGCCGGTGGACCTCGCCGCCAACGCCGCGAGCCTGGGCATGCGCGTGCTGCGCGCCGACACCAACGACGAGCTGCGCCAAGCCCTCCGCGACGCCCGCGAGGACCCCCGCCCGACGGCGGTCTACGTCGAAACCGATCCCACCAAGGCGCAGTTGCCACCCGAAGCGTGGTGGGACGTGCCGGTCGCCGAGGTCGCCACCCGTGAATCGACCCGCGAAGCCCGCAAGCGCTACGAGGGCCAGGTGGCCGAGCGCCGCCACCACCTGTGAGAGGAAGCAGTGAAGACCATCCAGCACTTCATCGACGGCAAGCACGCCGACGGCACCTCCGGCCGTCACGGCGAAGTCACCAACCCCGCCACCGGCGAGGTCACCGGGCAGGTCCCGCTCGCCTCCGCGTCCGAAGTGGACACGGCGATCTCCGCGGCTGCCAAGTCCTTCGAGTTCTGGGGTACCGCGTCGCTGGCCAAGCGCACCCAGGTGATGTTCAACTACCGGGAACTCGTCAACGCCCATCGCGACGAGATCGCGGAGCTGATCACCGCCGAGCACGGCAAGGTGCACTCCGACGCGCTCGGCGAGATCGCGCGCGGCTTGGAGATCGTCGAGCTGGCCTGCGGCATCCCGCAGCTGCTCAAGGGCGAGACCTCCACCCAGGTCTCGACCCGCGTGGACGTGGAGTCGATCCGCCAGCCGGTCGGCGTCGTCGCGGGCATCACCCCGTTCAACTTCCCGGCCATGGTGCCGATGTGGATGTTCCCGGTCGCTCTGGCCTGCGGTAACACCTTCGTGCTCAAGCCGAGCGAGAAGGACCCGTCGGCGACGCTGCGGCTGGTCGAACTGGCCCACGAGGCGGGTGTGCCGGACGGAGTGATCAACGTCGTGCACGGCGACAAGACCGCCGTGGACCGGCTGCTGGAGCATCCCGACGTCGACGCGGTCAGCTTCGTCGGGTCCACTCCGATCGCCAAGCACGTCCACGACACCGCGGGCGCGCACGGCAAGCGGGTGCAGGCGCTGGGCGGCGCGAAGAACCACATGCTCGTGCTCCCCGACGCAGACCTCGACCAGGCCGCCGACGCCGCGGTGTCGGCCGCGTACGGCAGCGCGGGTGAGCGCTGCATGGCGGTGTCGGTGGTCGTGGCGGTCGACCCGATCGGCGACGAGCTCGTCGGCAAGATCGCCGAGCGCGCCCGAGCGCTGACCATCGGACCGGGCGACGACCCGGCCTCCGAGATGGGTCCGCTGATCACCGCCGAGCACCGCGACAAGGTCGCCTCCTACGTGCCCCGGGCGCGCGAGCAGGGCGCCGAGGTCGTCGTGGACGGGACCGGACTGGTCGTCGAAGGCCATGAGGGCGGGTTCTTCACCGGAGTCAGCCTCGTCGACGGGGTCACCCCGGGGATGGACGTCTACGCCGACGAGATCTTCGGCCCGGTCCTGGCCGTCGTGCGCGCGGAGAACTACCAGGAGGCGCTGGCGCTGATCAACCGCTCCCGGTGGGGCAACGGCACCGCCATCTTCACCCGCGACGGGGGAGCGGCCAGGCGCTTCCAGCTGGAGGTGCGAGCCGGTATGGTCGGCGTGAACGTGCCGATCCCCGTGCCGGTGGGCTACCACTCCTTCGGCGGCTGGAAGGACTCGCTGTTCGGCGACCACCACATCTACGGCAACGACGGCGTGCGCTTCTACACCCGGGGCAAGGTCATCACCACCCGCTGGCCGGACCCCAGCGACGGCGGCATCGACCTCGGATTCCCCAGCAACAGCTGAACTCCCGGTCCGCACTGATGTGTGGCCAACGCGCGGCGCTGCGCCTGTTCTGGCCGGAGAACGCCCGAGAGCCCGTGGCGGTGCGGTTGCGCTGATGGTTCCCACGGATCACGGCCTGGCTTCCAGGCGGAGCCGGGGGTTCAACGCGGCGGAGGGGCGGTGCTGCCCCGGGAGACGAGCTTGGGGTCCAGCACCACCTGTTGTGGGGTGCGCGAGTGGTCCTCCAGGCGCTCGACGGCCAGGCGCACGGCGTGCCTGGCCATCTCCTCGGCGTCCTGGCGGATCGTGGTGAGGGCGACCGGTGCCAGGTGCGAGACGTGGCTGTCGTCGTAGCCGACGACGGAGACCTTCGCGGGAACGTCGACGTCGGCGAGCGCGAACGCGCGCAGCAGTCCGAGCGCGCACCGGTCGTTGCTCGCCAGCACGGCCGTCGGCAGCTCGGCCTCGTCGAGCAGTCGGCGGGCGGCGTCCTGCCCGGCTTGCTCGGTGTGCGCGCCCGGGAGCACCCGCGCGCGCCCGCCGAGACCGCGGGCGTCCATCGCTCTCCGGTAGGCCCCGCGCCGTTCGGCCGATCCGGGCTCGTCGCCGCCGTCGACGTGCACGATGTCGCGGTGACCGAGGGCGACGAGGTGGTCCACGGCCTGGCCGACACCCGCCTCGTCGGCGGTGCGCACGTTGTCGAGCCGGGTGGCGTCCTCGCGCGCGTTGATCGCCGTGACCACGGCCCTGCTTCCCAGCTCGTCGAGCAGATCGGCGGCAGCGCGCGGACCGAGCAGGATCAGCGCCTCGCAGCGGTGGCTGAGCAGCGCTTCCACCGCTTTCGCCTCGTCGCGCGACGGCGCGGTGGCAGACAGCAGGACGTCGTAGCCGAGTCGTTCGGCCTCGGGGTAGATCGCCTCGACGAGGTCGGCCTGGAAGGGCTGGTGCACGGTGAGCATCACGCCTAGCGTGCGACTGCGGTGGCTGGCCAGCATCCGCGCCGCGGTGTCCGGGCGGTAGCCGAGCCGGTCCGCTGCCTGCAGCACCCGTTGCCTTGTTTCCTCGCCCGCGCCCGGCTTGTTGCGGAACACCAGCGAGACCAGCGCGCGGGAGACCCCTGCGGCGCGGGCGACGTCGGTCATGGTCGGCCGACGGCCGTTGCCGCCGTCAGGACGTGTGGATTCGTCGATCACGCCGCCGATCCTGCCCCATTCGAGGGCGGGACGAGTTTGCTAGAACGTCTTGACATATCGATGTGACCGCCAACATAGTGTTCCGGACTAGAGCGCGCTAGTCGGCGCGCCTGTACAGACCTCTCGCCGATTCCGGCGATCGAGAAGCACCGGCTCCCACGCCGGACCGAGGAGGGTTCGATGACAGCGACGTCCGAGACCGCGCCGCGCGCAGTGGCGGGAAACCTCTGCCTGGGCTCCGCCCCCGACTCCTGGGGAGTGTGGTTCCCCGAGGACGAGCACCAAGTTCCCCACACCCGCTTCCTCGACGAACTCGTCGAAGCCGGCTACCGCTGGCTGGAGCTCGGACCGCCCGGCTACCTGCCCCTGGACCCGCAGCGGCTCGCCGACGAGGTCGGTTCGCGGGGCTTGCAGGTCTCCGGCGGCACCACCTTCGGCGCACTGCACCGGCCGGAGGAGTGGGAGCGGATGCTCGCCGAGGTGAGCGAGGTGGCCGAGTTGACCGCCGCCGTCGGCGCGCACCACCTGGTGTTCATCCCGCCGATGTTCCGCGACGAGAAGACGGGCGCGTTCACCGAATCCCCGCAGCTCAGCGCCGACCAGTGGCGTGCGCTCGGGTCTGCCGCCAACGAGCTCGGCAAGATCCTGCTGGAAGAGCACGACGTCCGGCTGTGCCTGCACCCGCACGCGGACAGCCACGTCCAGACCCAGCCGGAGATCGAGCGCTTCCTCGACGCCACCGACTCCCGCTACGCCAACCTCTGCCTGGACACCGGGCACGTCGCCTACGGCGGTGGCGACAACCTCGATCTGATCAGGCGTTTCGCCGAGCGCATCGGCTACGTGCACATCAAGCAGATGGACCCCGGCGTGCTCGCGCAGGTCTCCGCCGAGGACCTGTCGTTCGGCGAGGCCGTCAAGCGCGGCGTGTGCGTCGAACCTCCGGCCGGCGTGCCCGACCCGGGGGAGATCGTGCGCGAACTGTCCACCTTGGACGCAGAGCTGTTCGTGATCGTCGAGCAGGACCTCTACCCGTGCGCACCGGACGTGCCGATGCCCATCGCCGTGCGCACTCGGGAATACCTCGGCGGATGCGGTCTGAGCGGAACCCGGCGCCCTCAGGTCCGGTGACCACCACCCCTGGGGTCCGAAGCGCGCCCGTCCGGGGCGCTCCACGAAGGAGACCGTTCGAATGTCCGAAGTGCACAGCGATGTGCCCGCTCCCGCAGCCGAACCGAGAACCGGTGCCCAGTCCCGCAGGTTGAAGGTCATCACCGTCGTGGCGACCTTCGGCGGCCTGCTGTTCGGCTACGACACCGGCGTCATCAACGGCGCACTGCCGTACATGCAGTCCGACCTCGGGCTGACCCCGCTCACCGAAGGCCTGGTGACCAGCTCGCTGCTGTTCGGCGCGGCGATCGGCGCCTTCGTCGCCGGCAGGCTCGCCGATGCGCGAGGCAGACGACGCATCATCCTCTGGCTCGCCTGGATCTTCCTCGCCGGCGCTCTGGCCTGCACCTTCGCTCCCAGCGCCACGTTCCTGGTCATCGCCCGCTTCGTGCTCGGCTTGGCCGTCGGCGGTGCCTCGGTGACCGTGCCGACCTACCTCGCCGAAGTGTCGCCCGCGGAACGCAGGGGCCGGCTGGTCACGCAGAACGAGCTGATGATCGTCAGCGGCCAGCTCGCGGCGTTCACCTTCAACGCCGCGATCGCCGGAGCGCTCGGCGAATCCGCGCACGTCTGGCGGTACATGCTGGTCATCGCGTCGCTGCCCGCCGTGGTGCTGTGGTTCGGGATGCTGGTGATGCCGGAGAGCCCGCGTTGGCTGGCCTCCCGGGGACGGCTCGGGGAAGCGCTGGAGGTGCTGCGGCAGGTCCGCACCGCCCAGCGCGCGGAATCCGAGCTCGCCGAGGTCCAGCGGCTGGCCGAGCAGGACCAGCGGCAGCGGGCCGGGGGATGGGCCGACCTGAAGGTGCCGTGGGTGCGGCGGCTGCTGGTGGTCGGCATCGGCATCGCCGTGGTGCAGCAGGTCAGCGGAGTGAACACGATCATGTACTACGGCACGCAGATCCTGAAGAGCTCGGGCTTCTCGGCGAACGGGGCCATCGTCGCCAACATCGCCAACGGCGTCATCTCGGTGCTGGCCACCTTCGTCGGCATCTACCTGCTCGGCCGGGTCAATCGCAGACCGATGCTGCTGATCGGCCAGGCCGGCACGGCCACCGCGCTGCTACTGGTCGCGCTGGTGTCGATGGCGGTGCCCGAAGGCTTGCTGCGCGGCGTGCTGGTGCTGGCGTTGACCGTCACGTTCCTGGCGTTTCAGCAGGGAGCGACCTCGCCGGTCACGTGGCTGATGCTCTCGGAGATCTTCCCGCTGCGGATGCGCGGTTTCGCCTTCGGACTGGCCAGCCTCACCTTGTGGGCGGCGAACTTCACCGTGGGACTGACGTTCCCGATCCTGGTCGACGCGCTGGGCATCGCCACCACGTTCCTGGTGTTCGTCGCGGTCGGGGTGCTGGCCATCGCGTTCGTGGCCAAGTTCGTGCCGGAAACCCGCGGGAAGTCCCTGGAAACCCTAGAAACCGAGTTGCACGTCCGCTACTCCTGAACCTTCTCCGCTGAGGGACGTCCATGAAGATCGCCATCGATCCGCACATGTTCCGCACGCTCCCGATCCGGGAGATGGTGCGCACGGTCGCCGACATCGGGTACGAGCACATCGAGCTGTCCCCGCGCGACGACTTCATGCCCTTCTTCGCGCACCCGCGCGCCGACGACGAACGGGTCGCCGAACTGGGGTCCGCGCTGCGCGAAACCGGGGTGCAGCTGGCCAGCGTGCTACCGCTGTACCGCTGGTCAGGCCCGGACGAGACCGAACGTCAGGCGGCGGTGCGCTACTGGAAGCGCATGATCGAGGTGACCGCCGAACTCGGCTGCACCCAGATGAACTCCGAGTTCAACGGCCGCCCCGAACACCCCTCCGAGAGCGAGGCCGCGTTCTGGCGGTCGATGGAGGAGCTCCTGCCGCTGTTCGAGCGCGAGGGCATCGCGCTGAACCTGGAGGCCCACCCCGACGACTTCTGCGAGGTCAACACGCCTGCGGTCGACCTGGTGCGCGCCATCAACAAGCCCTGGGTCAACTATCTGTACTGCGCGCCGCACACCTTCCACCTCTCCGGGCAGGAGACCGGCGCGGACATCCCCGCGATGCTGCGCTACGCCGGCGACAAGCTCACCCACGTGCACATCGCCGACACCTTCAACCACAAGGCGTCCTCCGGGCTGCGCTACATCCTCAACCCGCCCGGCACACCCGCGCGCATCCACCAGCACCTGGACATCGACCAGGGCGAGGTCGACTGGGACGCGTTCTTCTCGACCCTCCGCGAGATGAACTTCGACGGCATCGCCACCGCGTGCGTGTTCGCGTGGGAGGACCGCGCTGTGGAGTCGTCGAAGTTCATGCTCGACCGGATCACCCGTGAGCTCAAGCGCTGAGCCACCAGAGGAAGGGACATTCCGTGCAGGGACAGCAACTTCGCGTCGGGCTCATCGGCGCGGGCAAGATGGGCGCCGATCACGCGCTGCGGATCCACGAGCGCATCAGCGGTGCGCGGCTGGCCGCGGTCGCCGATCCCGACCGCGACCGGGCGCAGGAGGTCGCGGGCAGCTTCGGCGCCCGCGCCACGGCCGACGCCTTCGAAGTGATCGACGACCCCGACGTGGACGCCCTGGTGATCGCCTCACCGGGTGCTGTGCACGAGCCGCTGCTGCTCGCGGCCGTCGAGCGGGGTGTGCCGGTGCTGTGCGAGAAACCGCTGACACCGGACGCGAAGTCCTCGTTGCGCGTGGTCGAGGCCGAGGAGGCGCGCGGTGAGCACTTGGTGCAGGTCGGGTTCATGCGCCGCTTCGACGCCGAGTACGGCGAGCTCAAACGCCTGCTCGACGCGGATGAGCTGGGAGCTCCGCTGATGCTGCACTGCGTGCACCGCAACGCCGCGACGCCGCCCGGCTTCACCAGCGAGATGATGATCTACGACTCGGTGGTGCACGAGTTCGACACCGCGCGCTGGTTGCTCGGCAGCGAGATCGCGGCGGTGACCGTCCGCGCCCCGAAGTCGAGTTCGGCGGCCCCGGACGGGCTGCTGGACCCGCAGATGGTCACCATCGAAACCACCAGCGGCGCACTGGTCGACGTGGAGATCTTCGTCAACTGCGGTTTCGGTTACCAGGTCCGCTGCGAGGCCGTCGGCGAGCGGGGCACCGCACTCATCGGCGCCGACGGCGGCCCGCTGGTGCACCGCTCCGGCAACTGGGGCGGCACGATCAGCGACGACTTCCGGGACCGGTTCGGCGCCGCCTTCGACCGGGAGTTTCAGCGCTGGGCCGATGCCGCCCACCGAGGCCACGCCGATCCGGCCGCTGCCACCGCGTGGGACGGCTACGCCGCGGCCGCGGCCTGCGAAGCAGGCGTGCAGGCCCAAGCCACCGCCACCAGAGCGGAGGTCGACCTCGCCGAACGCCCCGACTTCTACATCCCCTGACCCGTCCACGACTCCGAGCCCGCACGTGGTCGACCGGATCTCAGCGGAAAATCCGAACGCCGGTTTCCACTGAGATCCGGTCATCGCTCCGAAGGTGGGGCCACCTCGGGAAACGCCGCCCCGGTGGGTTTCTCGGGACCGCTCACGAGCGGTGTCGGGAGGCGAGGAAGGCGTCGAGGGTGGCGGCGCGCACCCAGCTCGATCTCGAGGTCTGAACTGGCCGGTGAGAGGATTTTGATCATGGTCGGTTCGGACCTGAACTGACCGGTGCCCCGGGGTGCACCCCGGGGCACCGAGGCATCAGCGGACTTCGAGTTCGGTGATGCCCGTGTGGTCCGGGCTCTCGGGGCCGGTGAGCTCCACTCGGACGTAGCGGGCCAGGTGGCCCTCCGGCAGCTCCGCCGGGGCCTCGGTGAAGGTGCGGCCGTCGACCGAGGTCAGCAGGCGGTGCGCACTCGGGGCGATCTCGCTCCAACGCGGCGTGATCTGCGAGATCCGCTGCGCTGCGCCGAGATCGACCGTGGCCGAGCCCTGCGGGCCGTTGAGGTGCCACGGCGTGGCCGTGTTGCCGTCGACGGCTGCTTCGGCGTAACGACCGGGTTCCTCGCTGGTGGCCTCCGCCGACTTGCAGCGCGCCAGGTTGTCGGTCGGCTCCAGGTCCGGCCTGCGGGTCTTGAGCATCAGCGGCTGCGCCTCGCTGACCACGTGCTCGCCCTCCGGGGCCTGCACGGTGAACGGGTCACCGCTGCGCAGGACCACCGTGGTCTGGTGACCGCCGATGCGGACGTCGAACGTGCGGCCCTGCCACTTCAGCCCGGTCAGCTCGACGCCCTCGCCTAGCTGCGGCGGCAGGGTCGGGTCGAGGACGACCTCGTCGCCGCGCCAGCGCATGCCCGTCAGCCCGTGGGTGAAGACCTGCGTGTAGCCGCCGGCGCCGGTGAGGAAGTTGAACGTCGGAGCGCCCGCCCCTTCACCGGCTCGTTCGCCGCGCGCCTCGGAGAACTGGGCGAACGGGTCCTTCTCGAACGGACGGATCGACCGGTCGAGGTAGGTGTTGGTCGCGCAGCCGGGTTCGCCGATGGCGGCCGCGTCGATGGCGTGCGCGGAGTCGGTCATCGCCGGCCCGTCGGGGTCGGTGCGCGGCGCGTAGTAGTCGAGCGTGTTCTGCGCGACCTGCTCGGGCATCGGCCACTCCAGCGGGTACTGCAGCAGCACCGCGTCGGCCTGCTTGATCCGCTGCCCCGCGTACCCGTCGTACTGCCGGAACACCTGCGCCTGCTGGTCGAAGGGCATCCGCACCTTCTCGGCGATGGCGTTCCACTCCGGGGGTGCGGGTTCACCGAGGACCTGCGCGGCCTCGGTGGCGTGCCGCAGCGCGGTGGCCGCGCCAGCGTTGGTGAACACCCCGTCGTTGACGCCGTTGCTGTACTCGTCCGGGCCCGCGACGTTGTTGATCGAGAAGGTGCCGTCGGCGTTGGGCGTCACGCGCCCGGTCCAGTACTCGGCCACGCCGCGCAGCACCGGCCAGCCGTGCTCCCGCAGCCACGTCCGGTCACCGGTGGCCAGGTAGTACTGCCAGGTGGACAGCGCGACGTCGCTCTGCAGGTGGTTCTGCGTCAGGCAGTGCGGCGGGTCCCAGCTGTGGCAGTCCTTCTGCAGGTCACCGCTGTCGGCGCTGGTCCACGGGTAGAACGCGCCCTGCTGGCCGATGGACCGGGCGTTGGCGCGCGCGGCGGGCAGCGTCTTCTCGCGGTAGGCCACGACGGACTTGGCGATGTCGGGGTGCTGCAGCAGCAGGCTCGGGTACATCCACAGCTCGGTGTCCCAGAAGTTCAGGCCCGCGTAGTTGTCGCTGCTCAGCCCCGCGGGAGCGACGCTGGTGTCCTGGCCTTCGCGGATGCTCGACAGGATCGCGTACTTGCTGGAGCGCAGGGACTTCTGCAGGTCCGGACGATCCGGGACGCGGATGTCGCTCTCCCACAGCTCCTTCCACGCCGCGGCGTGGGCGTCGAAGAGGTCGTCCCAGCCGCGCTCGGCGGCTTCCTGCGAGGCCCTGACGGCGGCGGCCTCGTGATCCGGGCTGGTCAGCGCGGTGTCGACGCCGACGAACTTGCCGAACTCGTAGCTCTGGCCCCGCTGCGCCTCGAAGCCGACCTTCTGCTCGGCGTCGAGGCCGTCGATCCGCTGCTGAGAGGTCGTGCGCACGTCATCGGGTGCGACCAGAGTGGACGCGACGGTGCCGCGAGCGCCGACGCCATCGGTCTCGAAACCGACGCGCACGGTCTCGCCCTCGGCCTTCCCGGCGGTCGGGTGCATCCGGCGGGCGCCCGCGCCCTCGATCGCGCCGGACACCTCGACCTGCCCCGACCAGCGCGGAGAGACCCGCGCGCGGACGGCTCCGACGTGCGGGTTGGTCCGGTCGGCCACGACGTCGTAGGAGAGATCGGTGACCTTCCCGTCCGGTGCGGTCCAGGTCAGCGAGGTCGACACGACACCGCACTGGACGTTCAGCGCCTGGCGGAAGTTCGAGATCTGCTCCGGCGGCGTCTGCGGGCTGAAGGTGTGCTCACCGGCGCGGACGGTCAGCGACGACCAGGTCGGGATGGCCGCGATGGCGTGCCTGGGCACGTCGGACTGCGAACTGGGGCCTTCGCCGTAGAGGCCGGTGACGAAAGCGCCGTCGTAGCGCGGTGTTTCGAGCGGAAAACCGGTCTTCTCGCCGGTCGCGACGTAGCCGGCGCCGGTGGGCGGGACGCGTTGCGAGAGGTAGCCGTTGCCCACGAAGGCGTGCGCCGTGTAGGCGGGATCGAACCGGTCGGTCGACATCTCCCACGTGTCGTCGCTCGCGCAGCGCGAAGGCGGCTCGGCCGGGGCGGCGCCTGCGAGGGGCACGACCGCGCCCGCGGTGACCAGCAGCGCGGCTCCCAGCACGCCGCTTGAACGATGCAGTTTCACCCGAGTCAACTCCTGTGTTCGATTTCGGATGGTGATCGGGAATCCTGCTTCGGAGGCATTGGTCCGTCAAGTCGAGGTGGTATCGATCATGTTCCCGTTGTGTGCAATGGGGAGTGTCAGAAGTGCATGTCGCGTATATGTGGACGCATGAGCTCCTATTCGCGACGGCGACTGATGCAATTGTCGGCAGCGGCCGGTGCCGCCGCTTTCGGCGCCGCGTCCTGCGGCACGCGGCCGGCGACGAACGCGGCCGCCGGTGCCGCGCGGATGAGCGCCCCCACCGGAGTCCTCGGGGCGAACTTCAACGGTGACCCGAGCATCATGACCTGGGCAGGCCTCGAGCGAGCCGAGGCGACCTGGGTGCGCGGCTTCGCGGCGATGCCCGATCTCGACGACGAAGCCGCGGCCGACAACCGGGCGGTCAGAGCCCTGCTGGAGGCGGTTGACCGCAAGTACGGTGCCGTGCTCTCGCTGAAGTTCCCCTATTTTCCGGATAAGCACGACAGAATTCCTCGCCCGGGAACCGAGGAGATGAAGAAGGATCTGGAGCGGGTTGACAAAGTGCTGCCCGAGGTGATGGGCGAGGTCGACGTCCTCGTCATCGGCAACGAGCCGTTCATCGAATGCCCGAAGGTCGATTGGACCAACGGCGCGATCAACGACTTCTACGAGACCGTGGCAGCGCACGTCATCGACTACCGGGCGAAGAACTTCCCCCACGGGTGCAAGACGGTCCTCCACATGGGTGCGCTGAACCACCTCGACGAGCCCGACGAGTGGGTCAACAGCGGTACCGACCGCTGGATGACCTACGTCCGCGACACCCCTGAGATCGAGGGCACCGACATCCACCCGCACGTCGACCGGCCCGACGGCGCCCAGGCGTACCTCGACTACGTCCTGCCCAGGCTCGGCGACAAGAAGTTCCTCGTCACCGAGTTCTCCCTGGTGCACCTGTGGAAGGACCACCTCTCCGACAAGATCCCGGCCGCCTACGCCGAGAAGTACGGGGTTGCGGCGGGAGCCGAGATCTGGCAGGTCATCCGCAACGCGCTGAACAAGCCCTTCCCGAAGCAGCGCTGGTACGACCTGCTGCGAGAAAGCCCGTGGTTCGAGGGCAACAAGCACTACCTCAGCGAGCAGATGGCGAAGTTCCGCGCCACCGGCAAGCTCGCCGTGGCCACCTACGGGATCGGCCAGGACGCGGCGATGTCCGGCGGCGACTTCACCGCGAAGAGCATCCCGTGGCTGCTCAACAGCATCTACGCCTCGGCGACCGTGCGCCCCGAACCCAACGGCGAGGCCGCCCCCAACTACGCCTGGCTGCAGGACTTCCAACGCGCCCAGAAGGGGTAGGTGCTGATTCCGCACTCGGAGGGCGAGCTGATTCCCACCTGAAACGGCGGCAGCCGCCACGGGATCCGTTCGCAGTCTCATCAGGACGGTGCCCAGACCTCGTTGATCGTGGTGGGGGTGAGGACGTCGTCCGGGGAGCCCGCGGCGTGGACGCGTCCTCGGTGCAGCAGGACGCAGTGGTCGGCTCGGCGCGCTTCGGCGAGGTCGTGCGACACCTGGACGACCGTGCGGCCTGATCGCGTTTCGGCCCGGACGGCGTCGGCGATGAGGCCGCGGGCCTTCGGGTCGGCGCCCGCGTCGGGTTCGTCGAGCAGCAGCAGTTCCGCGTGCTGCGCGAGCCCCTGCGCGACCAGGACGCGCTGCCGCTGGCCGCCGGAGAGCGCACTCATGCGCTGCTTGGCCAGGAGCGTGATCTCCAACCGCTGCATCGCGTCATCGATGGCCGAGCGGTCCGCCGCGTTGAGCCTGCGCCACGGTCCGCGCTCGGCCCACCGGCCCATCGCCACGGCGTCGAAGACCGTGCAGGGCAGGGCTTCCGGGATCGCGCTGTGCTGCGGCACGAACGCCGGTCGCCCCTCGTAGTCGTTGCGCTGCGCACCGCTGCTGGGCAGCGTGCCCGCGAGCGCGGCCATCAGCGTGGACTTGCCGGCGCCGTTGGGGCCCACCACGGCGGTCAACCGGGCCGCCGGGATCTCCGCCGACTCGATGTCGAGCACTTGTTTTCCCTGGTAGCCGGCCTTCACTCGACTGAGGGCGACGGCGGTTCGCGGCACGCTGCTCACGACTTCCTCTCCGGGGCAGTGGGCGAGATCACGCCACAAGTTGGAAAACGAAAATCGTTTCCATTATATGTTGACCGTCATGGATTGGCTATTCGTCCCCTTCGGGGTCTCCTTCGTGGAGCGCGCGCTGTGGGCAGGCGTGCTCGTGTCGGTGATCTGCGCCCTGGCCGGGACCTGGGTCGTGCTGCGGGGCATGGCCTTCCTGACCGACGCGATGTCCCACGGCATGCTGCCGGGCGTCGCGGTCGCGTCCGTGCTGGGCGGTGACCTGCTGCTGGGGGCCGCGTTGAGCGCCGGCGCGATGGCCGCCGGGGTGTCGGCGCTGGACCGGTCGCGGTGGCTGTCGCGCGACACCGGCATCGGGCTGCTGTTCGTGGGGATGCTGGCCACCGGCGTGATCGTCGTGTCGCACTCGAAGTCCTTCGCCGTCGACCTGACCGGCTTCCTGTTCGGCGACGTGCTCGCCGTGACCGACGGCGACCTGGTGCGGCTCGCGATCGCCCTGGTGGTCGCGATCGTGCTGTCGGTCGCCGCCTACCGCCCGTTCCTGGCGCTGGCCTTCGACCCGCGCAAGGCCCACACGCTGGGCATGCGCCCGCGCCTGGCCGGTCTGCTGATGACCGGGCTGGTGACGCTGGCGATGGTGATGTGCTTCCAGGTCGTCGGCACCCTGCTGGTCTTCGGCCTGCTGATCGCCCCGCCCGCCGCCGCGACCCTGTGGGCCAACCGGGTCCCGCTGGTGATGGCCGGTGCCGCCGGTTTCGGCGCCGCCTCGACGGTGCTCGGGCTGCTCGCCTCGTGGCACTGGGGAACCGCCGCCGGGGCCAGCATCGCCGCCACCTCGGTGGCGCTGTTCTTCCTGTCCGCCCTGCTGGCCGCGCTGCGCGACCGGGGACGGGCGCTGACCACCCGAGCAGAGCACGTCTCGAAAGTAGAGGAGCCGGTCGCGTGAAACATCGCCGCTTACAACTGGTCTCGATCGCACTGGGCGCGCTCGCGCTCGGCGCCTGTTCGCAATCGCCACCACCACCACCACCGGTGCCGCACGGCTACGTCGAAGGCGCCGAGGAGACCGCCGAAGCGCAGTCCCGGCTGATCGTCGCCGGGGACGGGGGAGCGCTGCGCGTGCTCGACCTGATCACCGAGGAAACCCGGGACCTCGAACCCGTTCCGGGAGTTCGCGACGTCGTCACCGACGGCCGCTTCGGCTACGTGTCGGACGCGGATTCGGTGCACGTCGTCGACAGCGGTGCCTGGACGGTCGACCACGGCGACCACATCCACCACTACCGCGCGGAGATCCGCGAGCTGGGCGAGATCCCGCTCGCCACGCCGGTGCAGGCGCAGAGCGACAAGGTGCTCGTCGCGCTCTCCGGTGCCGACGGCGCGACGGTGCTGCTGAACCGAGAACCGCTGGAGAAGGGCCGCATCGAGCGGGCGGGTGACCTGCGCGTCGAGCCGGGGACCGTCGCCGTGCCCTTCGAGCAGCACGTCCTCGCCATCTCCGGCGACGCGGTCCGCGTCCTGGACCGGGCGGGGGCGGAAACCGCCCGCATCGCCGAACCGTGCCCGCAACCCGCCGGAACCGCGGTGACGCGTCGCGGCGTGGTCTTCGGGTGCGCCGACGGAGCGCTGCTCGTCACCGCCGACGACGGGCCGTTCCGCGGCGAGAAGATCGCCTACCCGCCGGGCGCGGCGCCGCGCGCGAGCGAGTTCCACCAGCGCCCCGGCAGCGACACCCTGGCCGCGCTCGCGGGCGAGGACGGTGCGTGGCTGCTGGACCTGTCGAAGCGGTCCTGGACGCACGTGCCCACGGGCCCGGTGGCGGCGGTCAACGCCGTTGGTGCGGGCGGTTCGCTGCTGGCCGTCGGCACCGACGGGACGATGCGCGCCTACCGGGAGGACGGCACCGAGATCGCCCGCAACCAGGTCCTCCCGCCCGGCGGACCACCGCCGAGCATCCAGGTCGACACCTCGCGGGCGTACGTCAACGACGCCGCGGCCGGAACCGTGCACGAGATCGACTACAACGACGGCCTGCGCATCGCCCGCAGCTTCCGGCTGGGCGGGCAGGCCGCGCACGTGGTGGAGACGGGCCGATGAAGCGCACCGCACCCCGCGCGGTCCTCGCGCTGATCACCGCGCTGCTGACGCTGACCGCCTGCTCCGCCGGGGCGCAGCAGCGGCCCGGCGTGGTCGTCACGACCAACATCCTCGGCGACATCACGCGGCAGATCGTCGGCGACGAGGTGCCGGTCTCGGTGCTGATGACGGCCGGAGCCGACCCGCACTCGTTCGGGATCTCCGCGCAGCAGGCCGCCGAACTCGAACAGACCGACCTCGTGGTGCACAACGGGCTCGGCCTGGAGGAGGGCGTGCAGCGGAACGTCGAAACCGCGGTCGCCGAAGGCGTTCCGGCCGTCGCGGTCGCCGAGCACGTCGACCCGCTGAAGATCGCAGGACCGGATTCCCAGCCGGACCCGCACTTCTGGACCGACCCGTCGCGGGTCGCCCGCGCCGTCGACCTGATCGCCGAGCAGGTCGTGGCGCACGTCGACGGCATCGACGCGGCGGCGGTGAAAGCCCGCGCCGCGCAGTACCGGCAGCAGGTGCTGGCGGTCGAAGCCGAGACGGCGCAGCGGTTCGAGCGCATCCCGCCCGAGCGGCGCAAGCTCGTCACCAACCACCACGTGTTCGGCTACCTCGCCCAGCGCTACGGGTTCGAGGTGATCGGGGCCGTGATCCCCAGCGGCACGACGCTGGCCTCGCCCAGCGCCTCCGACCTGTCTTCGCTGGCCGACGCCGTCCGCCGCGCGAACGTGCGCACGATCTTCGCCGATTCCTCGCAGCCGGACCGGCTGGCGCGGGTGCTCGCCGAGCAGGCCGGAATCGACGTCCGCGTGACGCCGCTGTTCACCGAATCGCTGAGCGAGCCGGGCGGGGGCGCCGCCACCTACCTGGAGATGACCCGCGCGAACACCGAGGCGATCGCCTCCGGGCTCGACGCTTGACCACCCTTCGAGAAGGAGAGAAGACCATGGTGAAACCGGTTCGCTTACCGGTGGCCGTCGCCACGATGGCGCTGGCCCTGACCGCGTGCGGTTCCGGCGCCCAGCAGGCCGCCGCGCCCGCCGCGCCCGGCCCCGCCGTGCCCGACCCGATCGTGACCACCTACGACGGCGGTGTCCTGGTGCTCGACGGGAAGACCTTGGCCGTGGCCGAGGACATTCCGCTGCCGGGCTTCAACCGGCTCAACCCGGCAGGCGACGCCGAGCACGTCATGGTGTCGACCTCGACGGGCTTCCAGGCGCTCAACGCCGTGCGCGCCCAGCTCACCGACGTGCGGTTCCCGGCACCCAAACCGGGTCACGTGGTGCGCAACGCCGGTCGCACGGTGCTGTTCTCCGACGGGACGGGCGAGATCACCTCGTTCGACACCGCCGAGCTCGCCGCGGGTGCGCCGGCCACCGACAAGCACACGGCCGCCGAAGCCCACCACGGCGTCGCGGTCGAGCTGTCCAACGGCCAGATGGTGCTGTCGCTGGGCAACGAGGAGGACCGCACCGGCATCGCGGTCCTCGACGAGCACCGCCACGAGATCACTCGCAACGAGGACTGCCCCGGCGTGCACGGCGAGGCCGTCGCGCAGGGCGAGGCCGTGGTCATCGGCTGCGAGAACGGCGCTCTGGTCTACCGCGACGGCGCGATCAGCAAGATCACCAGCCCGACGCCGTACGGGCGGATCGGCAACCAGGCGGGCAGCGAGCACTCGCCGGTCGTGCTCGGCGACTACAAGCAGGACGAGCACGCGGAACTCGAACGCCCGCAGCAGGTCGCGCTGGTCAACACAGCGGACTCCTCGTTGAAGCTGGTCGACCTCGGCACCAGCTACACCTTCCGCTCGCTGGGTCGCGGCCCCGCCGGTGAGGCGCTGGTGCTGGGCACCGACGGTCAGCTGCACGTGATCGACCCGGTCCAGGCCGGCGTGGTCCGCAGCATCCCGGTGATCGGTCAGTGGGAGGAGCCGCTGGAGTGGCAGCAGCCGCGCCCGGCGCTGTTCGTCCGCGGCGGCACGGCGTACGTGACCGACCCGGCCAAGCGGGAGATCCACGCGATCGACCTCGCCTCCGGCCAGAAGACCGCGACCGGCGCGCTTCCCCAGGCGCCGAACGAGATCGCCACACCCCTGGCAGGTCACTGACGCGGTAAGGGCCGGCATCGGATCGGTGCCGGCCCCCTCGGGTCCGACCCGCGGCTCACCCGTTTCCGGGCTCGGTGACGCGGTTGCCGAGCAGAGCCCGGGTGCGGACTCCGTCCGGGTCGTCGCGGAGGTCGTAGATCTCCAGCCGCTGCTCGGGCCGGTCGGACTGGGCCCACAGCTGGAAGTCGACGGTGATGTCGCCCGCGTGCGGGTGGCGCATCCGCTTGGTCCCGGCCACGCACTCGCCGACCCGGCCCGAGGCCCACAGGTCGGCGAACGCGTCGTCGCGGATGCACAGCTCACCGATCATGCGGGTCAGCGCCTCGTCATCGGGGTACTTCCCGCTGGCCATGCGCAGGTAGGCGACGTAGTCGGCCGCCTCCAGGCCCCAGTCGCGGTAGAGAGCTCGGGCCTGCGCGTCGAGGAAGAGCATCCTGGGCAACGATGGACGCGTCGCGGCCGATTCCGGGGCGTCGGCGGGCAGGTGCGGAGCCACCAGGGCGCGACCCAGCTCGTTCCAGGCCAGGACGTCGTTGCGCCTGCCGAGGATGATCGCCGGACGGGCGGACACCAGCGACAGCAGCTCCAGGGCCTTCGGTGTGGCCGACTCAGGACCGGGATCGGTCGTGGTGCGGTGGGTGCGCGCCAGGTCGAGGAGGTGTTCGGTCTCGGTGACCGACAGCTGCAGCGCTCGAGCCAGGGCGAGCAGCACCTCGTCCGAGGCGTTGCGGCTGTGCCCCTGCTCCAGCCGCGTGTAGTACGTCACGCTGACGCCGGCGAGCTGAGCCACCTCCTCCCGGCGCAGTCCGGGAACGCGCCTGCGCACCCCGAAGCCGTTCAGCGGGGTGGCCTCCGGCGGCAGCGAGGCGCGCTTGCCCCGCAGGAAGACTCCCAGCTCACCCGGATCGTTCACGCTTCAACGGTAGCTCGGTTCGGGGAGTGCGAGGGTATCCCTGCTGGTGCCACCCACGGCGGGGAGGGCACAACCGGGGCCTGGTGGGCGTCCGCGGTGCCGCGCAGTGTCGAGGTCATGCCAATCCCGATCGTCGCTCTGGCCCTCACCGCGTTCGCGTTGGGCACGGCCGAGCTCGTGCCCAACGGTCTGCTCCCGCTCATCAGCGGTGATCTCGGAATCTCGGTGCCCATGGCGGGCTGGGTGACCACGAGCTTCGCGCTCGGCGCGGTGATCGGCGGCCCGCTCGTGGCCGCCGCCACCCTGCGCCTGCCCCGCAAGCCCCTGGTCATCGGCCTGACGCTGGTGTTCCTGGTTGCCAACGCCATCACCGCGAGCAGCGGGTCGCTGCTGGTGGTGTCGCTGTCGCGGGCCGTGGCGGGCGCCATGCTGGGCGGGTTCCTCGGCACCGCGATCACCGTCGCCCGCGGTCTCGTCACCCCTTCCCGGCAGGGGTCCGCCATCGCTGTGGTGTTCACCGGGTTCACCGTGTCCAACGTGATCGCCGTGCCGATCGGCAACCTCGCCGGCCGGGCCATGGGGTGGTCGGCCGCGTTCTGGCTCGTGTCGGTCCTCGCCGCCGTCGGGGTCGTCGCGATGTGGCTGGTGCTGCCCGACGCACCCGGTGGGGGAGAGCCGGAGGACCGCGGTTTCGGCGTCCTGCGCAACGGTCGCCTGTGGACGGCGTTCCTGGCGATCTCGCTCGGCTACGGCGGATTGTTCGTCGTGTACACCTACATCGCGCCCTACCTGGCCTCGGTGACCGGCGTGTCGCAGGGTTCGGTGACCTGGCTGTTGCTGCTGTTCGGCGCGGGGCTGATCGTCGGCAACACCCTCGGCGGCCGGTACGCGGACCGGTCGGTCACGCACGCGGTCGTGGTGATCCTCGGTGGACTCGTCGCGTCGTTGCTGGCGCTGTGGGCGCTGGGTTCGATGCTGCCGGTCGTGATCGTGCTGCTGGTGCTGCTCGGCGGGACGGGTTTCGGCATGGTGCCGCCGCTGCAGTCCTACGTCCTGCAGGTCGCCGGAACGGCGTCCGCGCTGGTCTCGGCGCTGGCGGCGGCCGCGTTCAACTTCGGCGTCGCCTTCGGTTCAGCCGTCGGCGGCGGCGTCCTGGCCCGCACGCCCGACTACCCGGTGCTGGCGCTGGTCGGAGCGGCGATGACAGCGCTCGGCCTGGTCGCCTTCCTGATGACGCGTCCCCGCACGCGTGCCGCGTCAGCGGAAGTCCGCGTCGCGCAGTCAGCGTGAGGTGCGTGCTGCGGCGAGGCGCCGGGCCTGGACGAAGGGGTCGGGGGTGATGTTCAGCAGGAGTGCGCTGAGCGTGCCCTCGTAGATCAGCAGGAGGTCCGCGGCGATCTCCCCGGGAGCTGACGATCCCTCGGCGGCAGCGAGTTCGGTGAGCCGGTCGAGCAGGTGGCGCTTGTGCTCGGCGACGACGGCGAGCGCGGGGTGGTCCGGGTCGGTGAGCTCCACCGTCGCGTCCACGTGCGCGCAGCCGCGGCGGTGGCCGGTGGCGGCCCACCACCGCTCCAGCGCGTCGAACAGGGCCAGCAGGGGGTCATCGCTCTCGGCGATGGCCGCTTCCCAGTCGGCCCGCCACTGCTCGTCGCGCTGGGCGAGGTAGGCGGCCACGAGCTCGTCCTTGCCGCCGAAGTGCTTGTAGCAGGTCGCCAGAGCCGCGCCCGCGCGCTCGACGATCGCGTCGATGCCGGTGGCGTTGATGCCCTGCGCGTAGAACAGCTCGTCCGCCGCAGCGAGCAGGCGCTCCCGCGCCGGGGTTGCCGGTTTCGCCATCACGGAACTAGTGTAACGATCGTTCTGCCTAGAACGACCGTTCTGCTGTAGGAGGAGCCGTGCCCGAGCTCAAGGCCGTCGCGTTCGACGTCGTCGAAACCCTGATGTCGCTGGAGGAGGTTCCGGGTCGACTGGCCGAACGCGGTCATCCCGCAAGCCTCTTCGAGCCGTGGTTCACCCGCGCGGTCCGCGACGGCATGGCGCTCGCCGCCGCGGGCGGCTACCGCAGCTTCGACGAGATCTGCGCGGCGGCGTTGCGCGACATCACCGGCGAGGAGGTCGGCCAGGAGACGATCGACCACGTGCTGCGCGGCTGGGACCGCTTCCGGGCGCACGCCGACGTGCTCCCGGCACTGGAAGAGCTCCGATCGGCCGGTGTGCGCGTCATCGGCCTGACCACCGGAAACGCCGAGGTCATCAGCGGCTTCTTCGCCCACAACGGGATGTCCGATCACGTCGAAGCGGTCCTGTCCTGCGCCGACGTCGGCGCGTGGAAGCCCGCCCCCGCCGCGTACCGCTACGCCACGACCTGGCTCGACCTCGCCCCGGAACAGGTGGCACTGGTGGCCGCCCACGCCTGGGACTGCCACGGCGCCAAGAGAGCCGGCCTGCGAACGGGCTGGGTCAGCCGCCTCGAAGGTCGCTACAACCCGACCTTCGACCCAGCCGACACCACAGCCGACGACCTCCCCACCCTCGTGAGAGACCTCCTCAAACCCACCAGGTGACACCGAAAACCCGACGCCGGATCAGCACGTACTGCGTGCGTGGTGATGATCTGGGGCCAGGAGGGTTGTCGCGGAGAGGTCGAACATCCGGCGGAAGGTGGAGCTAGCCGGTTGAGCTCGTCCGGGTCGTGCACTTGGGCGAGCATCGCCTGCTCGGCGAGGTGGGTGGCGCCGATCGGTTCCAGCGTCTCGCTCATGCGGCTCCGCACCTCGGCGGCGCGTGCCGGTCCGGGATCGAGGTAGTGGAGGAGCACCCGTCCTTGACCGGCGTCGATCCGGTGCTGGACGCGCGCCGGTACCAGGGCGCTCCGGCGACGCCGGGACCCTTCGGGGGAGTGGACGGTGAACGCGTCGTCGACGTCGATCGCGAGGTAGTCCACCGGGGTGGAGTGCCGGTCCCACCGCAGTTGCGGCCCGAGGTAGGTGGCTCGGCCCGGCGACAGCCACACCTTCCGGCCCTCCGCGGTCATGGTCGTCATGTTCGCAGGACGACCATGACCAACCCGCCGACGGTGATCTCGACCAGGCAGTAGAACCAGTTCGGGTAGAAGCTCGTTGGAGCGTCCAGCAGGCGGGAGATCGCCCGGCCGACCGCCATGCCCGCCAGCGAGATTCCGACCGCCGAAGCGGCGCCGTCGCGCATCGCGTCGTCATCCGTGGCGCACCAGGTGAGAACTCCGGCCATCGCGACGCCGAACCCGCCGTAGACCGCGCGCACCTCGGAACGGCTCACCGCGCTCGTGGCCACCAGGCCGAACGGGTGCACCAGGGCTGCCGGTGCCGCCAGCGCGAACAGGCCCATGGCGGCGAAGAACGCCGCACTCGCGACCAACACCACTTCCTCCATCGAACCGGCTCCTCCGCTTCGGGTGCAGCGGATCGTCACACGCCAGTGCCGCTGCGAGCTTCCGAGAAGTGCTGAGAGGCCATAGGGATCGCCTATTCCCTCCACTGCATTTTCGTCTTTGCTCTCCTTTTTCGGTCAGGCGTGGCTTGATATTGCTCGGCCGCCGCGAATTCGGCGCGGTTTCCACTACTTCGAGCGGATTCGCGACATCGGGAGGGTGACATGAGAGGTCCAGGGAACCGCCGGCACAGCCGCTCCAGACCGCAGTAATCGGAGCACGGATTACTGCCGTTTCGGGTGCCCGATTGCGGCGGTATTCCGGGTTGTGAGTGCCTTGGTGGGGGATGACCGACTTTTGATGTACGGGACGGCCCCTAGGGGTGCTCGGGGGCCGTTTCCGGGGTGAGACCTGAGGTTTCGGTTCCGCTTTCTCCGTAGCGTCCTCAGTGGAAATGATCATGCCGTCCCTCGCGGACCGGTGTGGTCGGTCTACTGGAGGGAGTGGCATGCACGCCAAGGCGGATGAGTACCGGGGTGGCCTCGCGGCGTTGTCGGTGAACGCGTCGCTGGACGAGGTGCTCGAACAGGCCGAACGGCACGACGCGGCGGCGACCACGCCGGGTGAACGCGCGGGTGCGCTGCTGGCCATCGCCGAGGCGTGCAGGCGGTTGGGCCGGGTGGAGCGCGCTGAACGCGCTTGGCGCGCCAGCTACCGCACCGCACGGGACGCCGGCGACCAGGACGCGATGGCCTGGGCGCTGTGGAGCGGTGGCACCCTCGCCCGGCAGCGCGGTCGCTACGTGCTGGCGCACCGGCTGCTGACGCGCGCGGTCGAGGCCGCCGAGCGCGGCACCGATCCCATGGCGCGGGGGTACGCGCTGGCCGGGCTCGCCGAAACTGGCCGCGTGCAAGGCGATTTCGCCGGAACGTTGCGGCTCCACGAGCAGCTGCTGGCCGAGGCGCGGCAGATCGGTCAGCCGAGGCACGTCGTGTGGGCGCTGGAGGGGATCGCCCAGATCCACCGGCACGGGGGCGACTACGACACCGCGCTGGCCATGTTCACCGAAGCCTGCCAGATCGCCACCGACGGCGACGACCAGCGGGGCCGGGCCTGGGCGCTGCGCGGCATCGCCGACCTCACCTCGCTGCGCGGCGAACCCGACGAGGCCCTGGACCTGCTGGCCGACGCCGAACGCACGTGCCGGGACATGCGCCTGGAAGCGGCCCTGGCCTACAACCACAAGATGCGCGGTAACGTCCTCTACCGGGCGGGCCGCTATGCCGAAGCAGAGCGCGTCTACCGCGACACCGTCGAGGAGTTCACCCGCATCTCCGAACCCCGCGGCGAAGCCCTCGCCCGGCTCGGCCTCGTCAAGAGCCGAGCCCGCCGAGGGGCCTCGCCCGCCGAAACCGATCAGGCCCTCCTGGCTCTGCACACCCGGTTCACCGAGAGCGGCCTGCACCACGCAGCGGACATGGCGCAGGCCGCACGCCACGAACTCGTCGGTTAGGAGAAGCTGGTGACCGCGAGTTGGTAGCAGACGGCGACGATCGCGACGAGCCCTATGGCGGCCAGGGCGTTCTGCCACCACTTGTTGCGGAGGTCGCCCATCAGGTCGCGCCGGTTGGCCAGAACGACGAGCAGCACCGCCAGAACGGGAGCGACGACGACCGTCAACGCTTGGGCGGCGATGATCAGCTGGACCGGCGACTCGCCCCGGGCCAGAACGGTGACGAGGGCGCCGAAGCCGAGCACGCCCAGGATGCCGGCGCGGACCCGCCACGAGGCGAGCCTGTTGCCGAAGCCGAGGCCGTCGGAGAGCAGGGTGCCGCCTGCCGTTGCGTTGGCGATCATCGCCGAGAGAGCCGCGCCCGTGAAGCCGAGCGAGAAGATGGTCCGCCCGACGTCACCGGCGATCGGGGTGAGGACGGTGGAGAACTGCTTGAGCGTGGCGCCGTCCTCGCCGCCGACGCCGGGCAGGACCGCGGCTGCGGCCATGATGACCAGTGCGGTCATGATTCCGGGTGCGACGATGCCGGGAATGGTGTCGGCGATGGTCGTTTCGCGGTACTGATCGCGGCGCAGGCCGCGCTCGCGTGAGGCGTAGCCGGCGTAGAACGCGGCGTTGACCGAGAAGTTGGTGCCCACGAGGGCGACGATCAGCAGACCGACTCCTGCGGGCACGACCGGGACGACGGACCCGACGGCGGCGGCTCCCCAGTCGGGCCGGGTGACGATCGCGGTGGCGACGAACGATGCCGCCATGACCGCGACGATGACCAGCACGAGCTTTTCGATGAGCGTGTAGAGCCGCCGTGCGAAGAGGATGCCGACGACGACGGTCGTGCACGCCAGCGTCCACCACATGGGCGAGCCGCCGAACACCAGGGACAGGCCCAGGCCCGAGCCGACGGCGTTGCCGACGGAGAACATCAGGGTGATGGCGAAGACGCCGAACCCGGCGAGCCCGCCGACCCAACGGCCGAGGTGCTCTTTGATGGTCTGGACGACCGAGCCCTTCGACACGAGTGCGATGCGGATGCTCATGTCGGCGTAGATGAGCATCAGCGCGGTGGAGATGGCGATGACCCAGATCAGGGAGTAGCCGAAGCGGCTGCCGGCCTGCACCGCCGAGGTGAGGTTGCCGGGCCCGAACTGCCAGGCGCCGACGATGAAGGCAGGCCCCATCAGGGCCAGCATCCGCAGGACTCGGCGGCCACGGCCGACTGGAGCGGAACCGGAGGTGTCGCTGGGCCCGGTGTTCATCCGGGCGGGTGCTGCGTCGGACATGGTGTTTCCTCACCCCCACGCGGCATTGTCGCGGGGTCGTTCGGGGACGGCATTGTCACCGGACCGGCCGGGTGGCCGGAAGGGCCGGATGCGCTCGCGCACCCGGCCCGCGGGTCGGTTCAGATGAGCTTCGCGCTGCGCAGCGCCTGGACGATCTCCTGCTCGGCCTCGGCGGAGAGGTCGATCAGGGGAGAGCGCACGGTCGCGTTCTCCAGCACGCCGAGCGCCTTGAGCGCGAGTTTGAGGGCCACGGTGCCCTCCATGTGCGAGCCGCGGTGGTAGACGGCCTTGGTGACCGGCAGCAGGCGGTCGTGCACGGCGCGGGCCGCCGCGTAGTCCTGGGCCTTTCCGGCCGCGATGAGTTCGAGCAGCGGTTCGGGGGCGATGTTGCCGTATCCGACCAGCAGGCCGTCCACGTCGAACATGGTGTGCAGCAGGTACTCGTCGTGGCACGACAGGATCTGCAGACCGGGGTTCTCCCGCCTCAGGACGGGGATCTCGGTGTCCCAGCGACGCATGTTCCGCACGCCGTTCTTGGTGGCGAAAACGCCTGGTTGGGCGGCGATCTCGAGCTGGGTGTCGAGGTCGTAGTTCGCCTTGGTGACGTCCGGGTACTGGAAGAGGATGCAGGGCAGGCCCGCCTCCTCGTAGATCGCGCGGTAGCGCTCTTGCGGGGCTCCCTGCTGGTAGCCGAACCGCAGCCAGCCGTGCGAGGGGTACACCAGCGCGGCCTCGGCTCCGGCGGCGACCGCGCGCTTGGCCTCCTCGACCGCCACGTGCGTGCCTTCGCCGGTGATCCCGGCGATGACCGGGACGTCGACGGAGTCGACCAGCTGGGAGATGGTGGCCACCTGCTCGTCCTGGGTCAGGAAGGTCCCTTCGCCGGCGTGGCCGAGCACCACGAGGCTCTTGACGCCGTCGTGGCCAGCCAGCCACTGGCCGAGCTTGGCCATCGCCTGGTGGTCGACCTCGCCGTCCGGCGTGAACGGCGTGACCGGAGCGGGGTTGAGGCCGCGGAGATCGAGAGACATGCCTGGGAACTCCATTCTGGGAACGGTAGCGAGAACGTTCCCAAAACGATGTGCCACGACTCGCCGAGTGTCAAGACCGATCCCGGGAACGTTCCCATCTTCGGGTAGGCTCCGGGTGTGGTGACGATTCTCGATGTGGCCCGGGCGGCCGGGGTCAGCAAGTCCACGGTCTCCCGCGTGCTCGACGAGCGCCTCCCGCGCTCCACCAACGCGACGGCGGAGCGCGTTCGCGAGGTCGCGGCCGAACTCGGCTACGTCCGCGACCCGCTCGCATCCGGGCTGCGCCGTTCCGGAACCAGCACGGTGGGAGTGATCGTTCCCAGGCTCACCGACACGGTCATGGCGATGCTCTACGAGGCGATCACCGAGGCCGCGGCCGGACGCGACCTGTTCACGGTCGTGGCGACCACCGAAGACCTGCCGGAAGTGCAGGACAAGGCGGTGCAGTCGCTGCGGAGGCGCAGGGTCGACGGGCTCATCCTCACCACGGCGCGCGTGGGGGAACCGGTCGACGTCGGCAAGACCTCCTACGCACTGGCCCTGCGCACCGACGGCAGCAGCCCGGCCGCCATCGGCGACGACCGCCTCGGAGCGCAGCTGGCGACCCGGCACCTCATCGACCTCGGACACCGCAGGATCGGCCTGGTCGGTGGGCCCGCGTACGCCTCGAGCGCGCAAGGGCGCGCAGCGGGCTACCGGGAGGCGTTGGAAAGCGGCGGACTCGGCTTCGACCCGGCACTGGTCGCCGGTGACGCGTTCTCGATCGAGGCCGGTGAGGTCGCAGGGCGCCAGCTGCTGGATCGTTCAGATCCGCCGAGCGCGGTGTTCGCGGTCAACGACAACACGGCGATCGGGGTGCTCGCCGCCGCGCACGCGCTGGGTTTGGAAGTCCCCCGGGACGTGTCGATCGTCGGCTACAACGACATCCCGGTGGTCAGCAGGCTGCCGGTGCCGCTCACCACCGTGCGGGTGCCGTTCAGGCAGATCGCCGCCGACGCCCTGCGCCTGCTGCTCGACGACGGGCCGGGGGCCGGTGAAACCCTGGTGAGCGCCCCTACTCTCATCCCGCGCGGCTCCACTGCCGCTCCCCGGCAACTGGGATCCGACGGGCCTCGGCCGTAAGGTCGCCGGGTGGGTTCTGGGACGATTCCGGTGACGCCGGTGCTCGGTGCCGTGGTCGTGCTGCTGCTGGTCGCGGCCGCTGCGGTGGTGCGCCTCGGCGGGTTCGCGCGGCACTGGGCCGTGATCACCGCCGGGTTGCGCGGGGCGGCGCAGCTGCTGCTGGTGTCGCTGATCATCACCTCCGTGGTGCGCTGGTCGTGGCTGGTGGCGGCGTTCATCGTGGTGATGTTCGCGATCGCGGCGCGCACGGCGGGACGGCGCATCACCGGCAACAGGACGTGGTGGTGGGCGGCCGTCCCCATCGCCGCCGGTGTCGCGCCGGTGGCCGGAGTGCTGCTGGTGTCGCGGGCGGTGCCGCTGACCGGGCTGGTGCTGATCCCGCTGATCGGCCAGCTGATCGGGGGAGCGCTGACCGCCACGGCGCTGGCCGGTCGTCGGCTCCTCGACGAGCTGGCGCAGCGCCGCGGCGAGGTGGAGGCGGCGTTGTCGCTGGGGTTGTCCGCACGCGATTCCCGGCTCGAAATCGCCCGTCCCGTGGCCGGAACGGCGCTGGTCCCCGCGCTCGACCAGACCCGCACCGTGGGCATGGTGACCCTGCCGGGCGCGTTCGTCGGCATGCTGCTGGGCGGTGCCAGTCCGCTGCAGGCCGGTGCCGTGCAGCTGTTCGTGCTGGTGGGGCTGCTGGCGGTGGAGGCGGTGGCGATCGCGGCGGTGCTGGAGATCGTCGCGCGCGGCCTGGTCACCCGACCGGCCGCGCACCACGGGTGATCCGATCAGCCCCTGGGAGAGGGCAGGGTCAACGCCGAGTGCTCCGGCCTGCCGGCCGCGGGTGGCATCTCGGCGAGTGAGCGCAGGCCCGCGTTGCGCTTCTCCAGCGCCTCCCGGGTGGTGGGGAACAGGGCTGCGTCTCCTTCGCCGACGAGGGCTTGGTTGAGTTCGACGAACTCGCGGGTGGCGGCCTCGTAGGCGGTGAAGGCCTCGGTGTGGTCGGCGTGGGTCGCCAGCGCGTCGGCGAGCATGTAGGCGCCGACCAGCGCGAGGCTGGAACCCTGGCCGGTCAGGAAGGACGGGGCGTGGGCCGCGTCGCCGACCAGGGCGACCCTGCCGCGCGACCACGCGGGCAGGTGGATCTGGCTGACCGTGTCGAAGAACAGGTCGTCGGCTTCGCGCATCGCCTTGACCAGGCTCGAGATCTCCCACCCCTCATCGGCGAACGCGTCGGCGACCAGCTCTCGCTGCGCGTCGGGATCGCGCAGCAGCCCCATCGACGGCTGCGGGCGGGCGATGTTGAGGAAGCCGTGCAGCTCCTCGCTGTCCCGGACGCCGTAGAGCGCCGCCGCCTTGCCGGGCGTGTTCCACATGATGCCCTCGTGGGAGAGCCCGAAGGTGTTGGGCGTGGTGAAACCGGCGAAGCAGAACCCCAGGTAGCGGTGAAACCCGAGCTCGGGCCCGAAGACGAGCTCCCGGGTCCGGGAGTGCAACCCGTCGGCGCCGATGACGAGGTCGAAATCCCGCTGCGCACCGCTGCGGAAGGTGACGCGCACGCCGTCCTCGCGCTCGTCGAGCACGTCGATGGAATCGTGGAACACGAACTCCACGTCGTCGCGAACGGCTTCGTGGAGCACCCGGGTCAGATCGCCGCGCCGGACCTCCAGGTCGTGCCCGTCGACACCGCCCACGACGTGCTGGGGGTGCACGGAGGCAGCGACGGAACCGTCGGCGTCGAGGAACGTCAGCCGCTGCGTCTGGATGTCGGCCTGCTGCAGCTGCGGCAGGACCCCCATCCGGCGGACGACCTCCAGCGCGGTGCCCCGCACGTCGATGGGGTACCCGCCGTTGCGCACCGATGCGGCCTTCTCGACGACGGTGACCTCGAACCCGTTGCGGTGCAGCCAGAACGCGACCGCAGGGCCCGCGATGCTCGCACCTGAAACCAGAACTCGCACGTCTTCCTCCTTCACCTGATGGACTTCTGCCGGCGGGTCAGCACGACGGCGGTCACCGTGGACAGGCCGAACGCGACGGCGGCGATCGTGAGGTAGCTGAAGACGCCCAGCCCCGAGTTCACGGTTCCGCCACCTGAGGGCAGCGCCGTGGAGTGCAGCACCGCCGATCCCACGAAGTTGAGCACCACCGAGCCGACCGCGACCATGACCATGACCAGGCTCGACACCGTCGCCTGCTGGCTCGCGGGCGCGAGGCTGCCCGCCACGTTGAACCCCGACGTGCCGAGCGCCCCGACGGTGAACCCGAGCAGCAGCGCGAACACGAGGGCGGCCGGGAAGGACGCGACACCGACGAACATGCCGAGGGTGCCGATCGTCCCGAGACCCACCGCGCCCGCCAGCGTCACCACCGGCCCGAAGCGCCCCGCCAGCGCGCCCGCGAGGGGGCCGCCGATCATGACGCCGATGGCGGGCGCGGCCAGCAGCATCGCCAGCGACCCCTGCCCGCCGAGCCCGTACCCGAGCCCCTGGCTCAGCGGAACCTCGCCGACCAGCGGCATCAGCTGCAGCATGCTCTGGTACGAGCCGGTGGACAGCACGATGACCAGCAGCGTGAGCAGCAGCGGCCCGCCCAACCGGCGCACGTCGATCAGCGGTTCCGGGGTGCGGCCCGAGGCGATCCACCACCGGGCCAGCGCCGTTGCGCCGCCGACGAGCAGTGCGATCGGTCCGATCTCCAGCCACCCGATCTCGGACCCGAGGCTGATGTAGCTGAGCACGCCGATCAGTCCGCCACCGAGCAGCGCGGCGCCGCCGAAGTCGATCCGGCCGGGCGTGGTGACCGGGGATTCGGTCACGACGCCGCGCACCACCAGCGCCATCGCCGCCGCCACCGCGGCCGAGATGACGAAGATGATCTGAAAGCCGTTCTCGGCGGCCAGCTTCTCCGCCGCGAAGCGCGAACCGATGTTGAGCACGGCCGATCCGGAGGTCACGATGCCGACCACGACCATGGACAGCCGCGGTGCGCAGACGTCGCGCACGATCGCCACGGTCAGGAACAGCGCGGCCACGGCCGAGCCCTGCATGAGCCTGCCGATCACGAAGATCCACGCGGTGGGCGCCACCGCGCACACCAGCGCTCCCGCGCAGCTGATCAGCAGCGTCAGCACGAGGATCCGGCGCTTGCCGTGGACGTCGGCGCTCTTGCCGAGCAGGGGAGCCCACATCGCTCCGGCCAGCATCGCGCTGGCGTTGAGCCAGGCGGCCTGGTCGGTGCCGAAGTGGTCGAGCATCTCCGGCAGCACGATCAGGGGCGCTGAGATGGCCGTGTCGACCATGAAGTTGACCAGGACCAGCACCGCCACCAGGCCGATGAGTCGCCCGTTCCACCTGGTGTGCAGTCCGGCTTGGGCGCCGTCTACGGCTTGCATGAACCGCTCCTCGCGTTCGGTGAGCGCTTGACCCGACGAAAACTACACTACACGGTGTAGTGTGAATTGGCTGAGAATAGGATGTGAACCATGGCGACACCCAGCACGGCCCCGCAGTCACCCGGCCGGCGCAAGCGGACCGAGATGAAGCGCGCGGCCATCCTGGACGCTGCCGAGGAGCTGTTCGTCTCCGAAGGCTTCGAGGTCACCAGCGTCGACGCGATCGCCGCCCGCGCCGAGGTCTCCAAGCGCACGGTCTACGACCACTTCGGCGACAAGCGCGCCCTGTTCCAAGGGGTCTTGGAGCGCTCCGGCGACGTCCTGCTGACCACCATCCGCGCGGCCATCGACGAAGAGCTCACCGACGACCGGGACCTGCGCGAAGCGCTGCACGCCTTCGCGCAGCGGGTCACCACCGAGACCTTCCCGTCCTCGGTCTACGTCAACTTCCGCCGCCTCAACGCCCAGGCACCGCCGGCACCGCGACTGCCGGACGGGCTCGACGACGAACCGGAACGCTCCCTGGAGCAGCGCTTCACCCGGTACGCCGACAGGGGAGACCTGCACGTCCCCGACCCGCGCCGCGCGGTCCAGCACTTCATCGCCCTGACCATGCGCCTGGCCCTCGACGTCATCGACGAGGACCCGGACCTGGCGCGCAACACCGGAGAGCTGCACGCCCTCATCGCCGACGGAGTCGACGCCTTCCTCCGCGCCTACCGCTGAACCTCCGGGGTCTCGCCGGGAATGTCCTGGTGGTGGGGCGGTGTTATCCCGGCAACGGCTTGAGGCGGGGAGGTCGAGATGGCTGAGCACGGAGCTCCCGAATCGTCCGACGCGGGGGCGATGGATGCCTATTCGCGCACCGTGAGCTCGGTGGCCGCGGAGATCACGCCGAGCGTGGCGAGCCTGCGCACCCGTGGGGCGTGGGGTGAGGCCAAGGGGTCGGCCGTGGTGTTCACCGCGGACGGTTTCATGCTGACCAACGCGCACGTCCTCGGCGGTTCGCGCAGCGGGACCGCCTACTTCGCCGACGGCACCAGCGCCGAGATGTCCTTGGTGGGCGCCGATCCGCTGTCGGACCTGGCGGTCGTCCGCGCCGACGGGCGGACGCCGAAACCTGTGGAGCTCGGCGACAGCGACGAGCTCGTCGTGGGCCAGCTCGTCGTGGCGGTGGGCAATCCGCTCGGCTTGACCGGTTCGGTCACGGCGGGGGTGGTCAGCGGGCTCGGGCGCTCGATGCCCTCGGGCGGCGGTCACGCCGCTCGGATGATCGAGGACGTCATCCAGACCGACGCCGCGCTCAACCCCGGCAACTCCGGCGGCGCCCTCGCCGACGCGCGAGGTGTCGTGGTCGGGATCAACACGGCCGTCGCCGGGATCGGTGTGGGACTGGCGATCCCGATCAACTCGACCACCCGCCGGATCATCTACTCGCTGATGCGCACCGGGCGGGTTCGCCGCGCCTACCTCGGTCTGGTCACCACACCCGCGCCGCTGCCGGAGGAACTGGCCCGGCGCATCGACCAGCGCACCGGCTTGCGGGTCGTCGACGTCGTGCGCCGCAGTCCGGCCGACCGCGCGGGCCTCCACCCCGGCGACCTCGTGCTGACCGCCGCGGGTGAACCGGTCCGCAACGCCCAGGGGCTGCAGCGGCTCATGTTCGCCGAGGCCATCGGCAAGCCGCTGCAGATCACCGTCACCCGCAACGGCGCGATGGTCGACGTCATCGCCGAACCCACCGAGCTCCAGGACGCGGCGGCCTGACCGGAGGATAGGTTCGCCGGATCAGCCCGAGCTGCGGAGGTGAGTCGTCGATGGGGATCAGCACGGCCGTTCCGGAGGAGCACCGCGCCGACGCGGAGATGTTGTGGGACTACCACGACATGGGGCACGAGCTGCGGCGTTGCGACGTCGGAGTCGGGCTGGGCAGCCACGATCTCGGCGTCGCCGACCACATCGTCGAGCTCTACGGCGGAGGGTGGTTCCCGCTGGTCGTGTTCACCGGCGCCAACGCAGCGACGACCGTCGAGCGCTTCCCGCGCGGCGAGGCCGTCCACTACCGCGAGCACGCGATCGAACTCGGCGTTCCGGACGCGGCGATCCTCGTCGAGCCGAAAGCCACCAACACCGCCGAGAACATCGAGTTCACCCGCCAGGCGCTCGCCGACCGCGAGGTCGAGTCCCTGCTGCTGGTGTCCAAGCCCTACCAGCAGCGACGCGCCTTCGCCACGGCGAAGAAGGTCTGGCCCGAGGTCGACATCATCTGCAGCGCGCAGCGCACCCCGCTGGACGACTACGTCCGAGCCATCGGCGACGCCGACCGCGTCATCGACATGCTCGTCGGCGACACGCAGCGCATCACCGCCTACGCCGAACGCGGTTTCGCCGTTCCGCAGGACGTGCCCGCCGAGGTCGAAGCGGCCTACCGCCGCCTGCTGACCGCCGGCTACACCCGCCGCCTCGTCCAGGACTGATCGCGCGAGCCCGCGATCGTAGAGTTCGTGCCGCAGTCGACCGGGCGCACCCCGTCGGTCACCGACAGGCCACCTCGGCGCCCGCTAGCGCTGCTCGGATAGCGCGCATGCGTGCAACTCGGACATTCCTCCTGGGCGCCCAGACCGCTCTCGCGCTCATCGTCCTGCCCGTCACCGCCCACGCGGAGCCGGCTCCCGGCCCGACCGACGGGGTGCAGCCGTTGGAGCGAGCTCACGCTCACAACGACTACGAGCACCAGCGGCCGCTGTTCGACGCGCTCTCGCACGGCTTCCGGAGCGTCGAGGCCGATGTCTGGCTGGTGGACGGCGAACTGTGCATCGGCCACGACGCACCCGACTGCAGCCGCACCCTGGAGTCGCTCTACCTCGAGCCGCTGGCCGAGATCGCCGGTGCCAACGGCGGCGAGATCTACGACGGTTCCACCGAGCCGCTGCGCCTCTACGTCGACGTCAAGGACGGCGGCCAGGCGGTGTGGGACGTGCTCAACGATCAGCTCAACGACCGTCCGCAGCTGGTCAGCTCGTGGGCGAACGACCGCGAGACCACCCGCGCCGTCGAGGTCGTCGTCTCCGGCCAGTTGGCCAACCAGGCCTTCGACGACCCGGTCCGCTGGGCGTCCGGAGACGGCCGCATCGTCACCCCGCCCCCGGCCGACGCCACCAGCGCCGACCTCGTGGTCCTCTCCGAGAGCTGGACCCGGCTGTTCACCTGGCAAGGCATCGGCCCCATGCCGGAGCACGAACGGCAGAAGCTGCACGAGCTCGTCGATCGCGCCCACGCCGGGGGCCACGAGGTGCGGTTCTGGGCCACCCCGGACATCGAACCCGGTGCCCGGGAAGCGGTCTGGCGCGAGCTGGTCGACGCCGACGTCGACCAGATCAACACCGATCACCTCACCGCGCTCGAGGAGTTCCTGAAGTCCCACGACCCCGCCGAGCAGAACTCGTGAGGCCCGCCGCCAAGATCCAGCAGGACCCCGCGGCAGGAGTGATCGAGTTCCGCCGTCAGCGGAACCGCGATGCTGAGCGCTCGACCGGTGTCAGGATGGGCGCATGGCGGACGTTCTCGACTTCCAGCGCAAGCGCAAGGCCGCGCCCGAGCCGCTGTGGCGCGAGGAGCTCGGCCGCAGCCTGCGTGCGACCAGGGAGGAGCGGGGTGACCGGCTCGTCGACGTCGCCGAGCGAGCCGGTGTGTCACCGCAGTACCTCTCCGAGATCGAGCGGGGCCGCAAGGAACCCTCCAGCGAGATGATCGCCGCGGTCACCGGAGCGCTCGGCATCGACCTGGCCGATCTGCTCGGCAGCATCGCCGGGCAGGTCCGGCGCAGCGGGCCGGTGGCCCCCGCTCCCGCCGGTCGCCCGGCCGGTCCGCTGCTGATGGCGGCCTAGCTCCGCTCGTCCAGGACGTGGTCCGCGAGGCCGTAGGCGACCGCCGCCTGCGCGTCGAAGACGCGGTCCCGGTCGGTGTCGTGCCGCAGCGTCGGCACGTCCTGGCCGGTGTGCTTGGAGAGGATCTCCTCCAGCTGGGTGCGGACCCGGATCACCTCGTCCGCCTGCAGGATCAGGTCCGGGATCGTGCCCCGGCCCTGAGCGGCCGGCTGGTGCAGCACCACCCGCGTGTGCGGCAGCACGGCGCGACGGCCGGGCGCACCGGCGGCCAGCAGCACCGCGCTCGCCGCGACGGCTTGCCCCACGCAGGTCGTGGCGACCGGGGCCTTGATGTAGCGGATGGTGTCGTAGAGCGCCAGCATCGCCGACGGGTCGCCGCCCTCGGAGTTGATGTAGAGGTTGATCTCCTGGTCGGGGCTGTCGGCTTCCAGGTGCAGCAGCTGGGCGATCAGCGCGTTCGCGACACCGGAGTCGATGGGAGTGCCGAGGTAGACGATGCGCTCGGCGAGCAGGTGCGAGTAGACGTCCATGATCCGCTCGCCGTTGGTGCTGCGCGTGATCACGTTCGGGATCGTGTAGCTGGTCATGCTCGGACCCCCGTCTCCACGCCGAGGCCCATCGGGGTGCGCATCGGCATCACCTGGCCGAGGCCCTCGACGATGTGGTCGACGAACCCGTAGTCGCGCGCCTGCTCGCTGGTGAACCAGCGGTCGTGCAGCGAGTCGGCGAAGACCCTCTCGACGGGCTGCCCGGTGTCCTCGGCGATCAGGCCGAGCACCGTGTCCCGCGTGTGGCGCAGGTCGTCGGCCTGCACCTCCACCTCGACGGCCGAACCGCTGATCCCCGCCGACCCCTGGTGCATCAGGATCCGGGTGTGCGGGAGCGCGAAGCGCTTGCCGGGGGTGCCCGCCGACAGCAGGAACTGCCCCGCGCTGCACGCGAGTCCGAGCGCGAGCGTCGACACGTCGCACGGAACCAGCCGCATCACGTCCCGGATCGCCAGCATCGACGGCACCGAGCCGCCGGGGGAGTGGATCCACAGCGCGATGTCCTTGCCGGGATCGGCGTGGGCGAGGGACAGCATCTGCGTGATCAGCACCGTCCCGTTGTCGTCGTCGAGCGGGCCGTCGAGCACCAGGACCCGCTGGCTGAAGAACCGTTCGCGCAGCCGGTGGTCGAACATCGGCTGCTTCTCATCGTTGGCCATGCCCCGACCATGCCGCCGGAACCCCGCTCGCGGCCCCCCGCGCTGCCCTGAGCAGATCCGCCGTCAGCGGCGTGGTGAGCCGGGTTCCGGTGGCAGCAGCGCTGCGCGGGCGTCGATGGCGAAGGCGCTCTCCCAGCGGCGCAGGTCTTCCGCGCCGAAGCGGTGATACCGGAGCTGGGCGGTCGGGCGGAAGTGCACGGGGTCGTCGGTGCGCCAGGCCTCGTGGCGCAAGGGGGTTTTCGCCGTCTTGTTGCTGGCGGTGAGGGGGATTTCGCCGGTGACGCGGACGAAGCGGGGCAGCCACTTGGTGCCCAGATCGGGCTGAGCGGCGAGGAAATCGGCGAAGGCCGTCGGATCGAACTCGCCCCGCAGCTGGAGGGCGCACATGACCTGGTCGCCGGTGCGCGGGTCCGGCACCGGGTAGACCGCCACCGCCTCGACCGGCTCCCAGCGCTGGAGGATGCGTTCCACCGACGCCGCGGCGAAGTTCTCGCCGTCGACGCGGAGCCGGTCTGCGGTGCGCCCGGCGAAGTGGAAGAAGCCGTCGGCGTCGCGGTAGGCGAGGTCGCCGGTCCAGAAGTCCTCGCCGCGCACGCGCTCGGCCTCCGCCTCCGGGTTGTTGTAGTAGCCCTCGAAGGACCGAGCCCCGCCGATCGCCACGATCTGACCGACCGCCTGATCGGCGTTGACGAGCCGACCGCGCTCGTCGAACACCGCGCGCGGGCATTCGGTCCCGGTGTCCTCCCGCAGCACCCGGACGTCGATCCCGTCCACGGGAAGGCCGAGCGAGTCCGGTGGGCTGTCGGGGGTCCGATTGATCCGCAGCACGCCCTCGCTCATCCCGTACCCCTCGGAGACCCGGCAGCCGAAGCGCTCGGCGAAGCGTTCGGCGTCGGCCGGTGAGGCTTCGGTGCCGACGGCGAGGCGCAGCGTGCTGCGCCGGTCTGCCGGGCCCTCGGGCTGGGCGAGCACGTAGGACAGCGCGCGCCCCACGTAGTTGACGAACGTGACGCCGTAGCGGTGGACGTCGCGCGCGAACCCGGACGCGGAGAACTTCCGGGCCAGGCACACCGTCGATCCGACGTGCATCGCCGGGGCCAGGTTCATCATCGCCGAATTGCCGTGGAACAACGGCATGCACAGGTACGACACCGAGTCCCGCGTGAGCTCGGTGCGCATGGCCAGCGACTCCGCGAGCGCGCCCAACCGCCCCTGCGAGCAGATCACCGCCTTCGGCGCCCCGGTCGAACCGGAGCTGAACAGCAGCAACAACGTTCGGTCCGGCTCCGGTGAAACCGACGGCAGAGCAGCGTGATCCGGAAGTCGGTCGAGGTCGCTGTCGACGTCGAGCACCGAGGCCCCGTGGTCGATCCCGTCGAGCAGCCCGGCCGAGCGCGTCTCGGTGACGACGACCTCGCAGTCGGTGTGCCGGATGTCGCGGGCGAGCCCCACGCCCCGCCGGGTCGGGTTGAGGCCCACCACGACCGCGCCCTCCAGCGCGGCGGCGACGATCCAGAACACGTGGTCGGGCACGTTCTCCAGCAGCAGTCCGACGTGCCGGACACCCGTCCGGCGCAGCCACGCCGCGCGCCGCGCCCCTTCGGCGACGACCTGCGCCCACGTCCACGACCGCTCTTCGAAGCGCAGCCCGACCCGCTCGTCGTGGGCCCGCGCGCGCACGACCTCGGCGAACGTGCTCACCGCTCCTCCCCGAGATCCCGGCCGCGGGTCTCGGAGATCAGCAGCACCGAGACGATGGAAACACCGACCGCACCCACGATGATGCAGCTCAACGGCAGGCTCGACCCGCCGGTGCCGGCCACCAGCGCGGCCGCGATCATCGGCGTGAAGCCCGCGCCGAGCAGGCTCGCCATCTGGTACCCCAGCGACACCCCGGTGTAGCGGACGCGGGTCCCGAACATCTCCGAGAGCATCGGTGCCAGCGGCGCGTACATGAGGTTCTGGAAGATCTGCGCGATCACCAGCGCCGCGATCATCGCCGGCACGGTCCGCAACTCCAGCAGGGCGTACATCGGGAACGCGAACAGCACGCCCCCGGACGCACCGATCAGCAGCACCCGGCGTCGGCCGATGCGATCGGAGAGGGCGGAGAACAGCGGGATCCCGATCAGCCCGGTCAGGCTGATCAGCAGGTGCGCCCGCATGATGTCCGGCAGGTCGTAGCCGAGCCCCTTGGCGTAGGCGACGCTGTGCGAGCCGATCAGCGCCGTCATCGCGAACGGCCCGATCCCCGCAGCGCACGCCAGCAGCACCGCGCGCGGGCGCCGCAGCACCCGCAGCAGCGGCAACGACTCCCGCTCACCCGCCTTCGCCATCGCCTGCCGGAACAGCGGGCTCTCCACCACGCTCAACCGGACGTACAGGCCGATGATCAGCAGGATCGCGCTGGCCAGGAACGGAATCCGCCACCCCCAGGACACGAAGTCCTCCCGGGGCAGCAACGTCACCAGCGCGACGGCCCCGTTCGACAGCAGCGACCCCAGCGGCGAGCCCGCCTGCATGATGCCGACCCACGCTCCCCGCCGACGCGAATCGGCGTGCTCGATGACCATCAGCGCCGCACCGCCGTACTCGCCGCCGACCGCGATCCCCTGCACGCAGCGCAGCAGCACCAGCAGGACCGGCGCGGTCAACCCGATCGACGAGTACGTGGGCAGGACGCCGATGAGCACGCTCGCCACACCCATCAGCACCATGCTCATGACCAGCGCGGACTTGCGCCCGAGCTTGTCGCCGAAGTGCCCGAAGATCAGTCCGCCGAGCGGCCTCGCGACGTACCCCGCGGCCAACGTCCCGAACGCGGCGATGGTGGACACGGCGGGGTTGGACCCCGGGAAGTACAACGTCCCGAACACCAGCGCCGCCATCGTCGAGTAGAGCAGGAAGTCGTAGTACTCGATGACGGTGCCCAGCAGCCCGGACAGCGCCACCTTCCGCACCTGGCGGCCGTCCACCGCCTCCGGAACAGGAACCGACCCGGGCATCGCCACTGACACCACTTCCTCCGCCGAACCAAGCGCTTGCTAGGCAAGCTACGACCCCGATCATCCCAGGTCAAGAACGGCCAACTCCGTCCCCGGCCCCGAACCCCTGGATTTCAGTGGAAGTCCGACCCTCGATTTCAGTGGGAATCCGGCAGCGAAGTTCGGTGGAAGTCCGGGACCGGGGTCCAGAGGACGTCCGAGGCCGGGGTCGAGGGGGAACAGGAGTCCGAGTTCCACTGAAGTTCGGGACCTGATTTCAGTGGAAGTTGGTGGCGGTGATGAACTCCGGGCCTGACGGCCTGCGGCCGATGTTCCTCTTCGGTTTCCTGGGGGTCTTCGTCATCTCCCAGATGCACGGCCCGGGTCTGGCGAGGAGCACCCGCTGGGTGCTGGTCGCCGTCTACCTCGGCGCGGCGATCGCGGTGTACTCGACGCGGTCGCTCACGGAGCTCGACGAGATCGTGCGCATCCCGCTGATCGAGTGCCTGGTCGTGGCGGTGCTCGCCGTGCTGACCTGGCTCGGGCTGCGCGGTTTCCACCTTCTCCGCAGACCGGAGCAGCAGCGCGAACCCACCGAGACGCGCTAGTCGGAGGTCCAGAGCTCGTCCAGCGAGAGCCGGCCGGTCGGGATCGCCGATCGACCCGCCGGGCTCGGGGCGGGGTGCCCCAGCGCGATCCCGGTGCGGACCTGCCACGGGGCCGAGAACCCCGCGAGAGCGGTGACCCGCTCGACGTTGTCCTCCGGGAAGAAGGTCACCGGGCACGAGCCGAGCCCGAGAACGTGCGCGGCCAGCATGATGTTCTGCGCCACCCGGCCACCGTCCAACGCGGCATCGCTCCAGTTGAGGTCGAGGGCGAGCAGCAGCACCACGGGCGCCGCTCGCAGGTGCACCGCGTAAGCGCCGCAGCGACTCAGCTCCGCGCGCGCTTCCGGATTCCGCACGGTGTGGAACCGCCAGGGCTGGCGATTGCGCGCGGATCCCGTCCAGCGCGCGGTCTCCAGCACCGACCGCAGCAGGTCGTCGCTCACCGCGTCATCGGTGAACCACCTGGTGGCCCGCAACGACGCCAGCGCTCGGAGTGAATCTGCCATGCGGCCGACACTATCGGCCTGCGTCGCGGCTGGTGAGGGGAGTTGCCAGCGCCCCGCGACCGGACCTTTCGCCCCTGCCTGCGGGGAAGGCCCACCGGCACCTTCCGCACTAGAGCCGGACAACAGCTGAGGGGATCCGAACATGACCGCCGAACAGCCGTACTACCCCCGACCCGTGCCACCGGCGATGACGTCCCCAGCGCCCACCAACGGCATGTCGGTGGCCGCGCTGCTCCTGGGCATCCTCGGGATCGCGCCGCTGGCAGTGATCTTCGGCCACCTCGCCGCGCGCGACATCAGGAACAACCCGCCGCAGTCGGGGTACGGCATGGCGATCGCCGGGCTGGTGCTGGGGTACGTGGTCCTGGCGGTGTGGGCGATGGTCTTCCTCTTCTTCCTGGTCGTCATGATCGGCGCGTCCACCACCGCCGCATTGGGGGCGTAATCGCGCGTTCTGCTTCGAGGGGACGGCCGGCCGGTGCCGGGGGAGGGGAAGGAGCACCGGCCGACCTGGAACCGGTCTCGGCGCGGAGTCCGGCCGAGCGGTCCCTGATTCAGGGACGTGTCGTCATCCGTCTGCTGCCCTCGCTATCCGCAACGCCGCCTGATAGCACTCCGGGCACGTCGCCCACAGCCACGCGAGCTCGGAGTTGTCCGCGACCTGGTCGACCTCGCCGCACAACGTCGTGACCGCGGTTCCGCTCGGGTAGACCAACGCGCCTTCCGGCCGTCGGTCGGTGCTCGCATGTCGTGCTGAGTTCGCCGGAACCCAGTGGAACTTGTACATCGCAACCCCCAGGCAATTCGATGTCGATGGTGTCAAATCCAGAATCGACGTCTAGTAGCCAGTGATCAATTACCTAATCGTGGGATGGATATACCAGGTAGACGACCATACGATCTGTCTCGTGCCTGTAGACGTTAGTGCGGTAACACCGAGAGCGCGGGCGCTCGCGGCAGCAATCCGAACGGTTCGGGAAGAATCCGGGATCAGCGGAAGGGAACTGAGCAAGCGGCTCGGAATGAGCCACGGAACGATCTCGCACTGGGAGACCGGCCGAAGGGTGCCGACGCCGGAGGACGTGGCATCTCTGCTGGCGGTCGCCGGGGTGACCGGGGAGGAGAAGCGGCGACTCGTCGACCTCGCCCGGCATGCCAGCGAGCCGAACTGGCTCGCTGTCGGCATCCCCGGTATTCCGCAGCAGCTCGCGGGAGTGGTGGAATGCGAACGAGCTGCTTCAACGGCCATTGAATGGTCGCCAATGGTGGTTCCCGGGCTGTTGCAGATTTCTGAATATGCCCGCGCAGCTTCGGTTGCAGCGAACCTTCCGGCGAACGAGATCGAAACCAGAGCCATGGTAAGGGCCTCACGACGGGAGCTGCTCACACGCAGGTCTCCGTTGCGGTTCCACGCTTTGATCGGTGAATACGCACTCCGCGACCAGATCGGTACCGCCGAGGTTATGGCCGATCAACTGGTGCACCTCCGAGATTTGACGGCTCGGGAGAACGTGACGATTCAGGTGGTTCCGTCCCTCGTCGGCTGGCATCCAGGGCTGGTCGGTCCGTTCATCCTGTACGAGTTCCCCGACTCACCCGCGACGGTGCACTTCGAGCATTACAGCTCTGGTGCCTTCGTCGTCGATGTCGTTGATGTGCAGGAGTATCGACAAGCGATCGAGGCGATCGGCAAGCTGGCCTTGAGCCCTGAGGCTAGCGCGGAGCTCATAAGAAGTATCGCGGAGGAGAAGGGGACGAGAGATGAGTGAGATCCAGGGTTGGCGGAAGTCCTCGCGCAGTCACCCGAATGGAAACTGCGTCGAGGTTGGTCGCGTGGTCGGCTGGCGGAAGTCCAGCTTCAGCCACCCCAACGGAGACTGCGTCGAGGTGGGGGGCTTATCCGGCCACGCCGCGGTGCGCGACTCCAAGACGCCGGACGCGGGGTACGTCACCGCGACGCCGTCGCAGTGGGGGACGTTCATCGACGCGGTGAAGGGCGACCGGTTCTCGCTCTGAGGGCACCGCGGGCACGGTGGTGCAACCGCGTCCGCAGTGATACGGAGAGTGAATGTGCGACCACGGAAAGCCATTTCGGCTGAACCGGACCTTCCGGGCGGTGGGCGCCGGCCGGATTCGCCGTGAATCGTTGTGCGCGAGCACTCGACCTGGCGCGTCGTCCCGACTAGACAGGCACCCAACACAAGGACGACGGAACAACGAGGTTCAGCCATGTCGGACTCCGTGCAGCACGCTGCGGGCGCTGGTCGCACCCGGGATGACAAGCGGTTGCTCGCCAGCACGCTCGTCGGGACGACCATCGAGTGGTACGACTTCTTCATCTACGCGCAGGCGGCGAGCCTGGTGTTCGCGCCGCACTTCTTCAAGCCCCTGAGCGCCGACGCACCGGGCGTCGCCAGCCTGCTGTCGCTGGCGACCATCGGCATCAGCTTCCTGTTCCGGCCGCTCGGAGCGGTCGTCGCCGGGCGGTTCGGTGACCGTCTCGGACGCAAGGCGATGCTGGTCATGACGCTGATCATGATGGGCGCGGCCACCGCGCTGATCGGGCTGCTGCCCACCTACGCCCAGATCGGGGTCGCGGCGCCGATCCTGCTCATCGTGCTGCGCATCGTGCAGGGCTTCTCCGCAGGCGGGGAATGGGGTGGCGCGGCGCTGATGGCGGTCGAGCACGCACCGCTCGGCAAGCGCGGGTACTTCGGCTCCTACCCGCAGACCGGCGTGCCGCTCGGGTTGATCCTGGCCACCGGGGTGCTGTGGGTGATCAGCTCGTCGACCAGCGAGGAGCAGTTCCTCGCCTGGGGCTGGCGGATTCCGTTCCTGGTGTCGGTCGTGCTCATCGTGTTCGGCTACCTGGTGCGCCGCATGGTCGAGGAGAGCCCGGTGTTCCAGGAGATGCTGGAGCGCAAGGCCCACACCTCGGCGCCGCTGCAGGAGCTGTTCCGCAGCAACACCCGCAACGTCGTGCTGGCCGCGCTGATCTTCGTCGCCAACAACGCCGCCGGCTACCTGGTCATCGCCTACTTCCTCAGCTACGGCAAGACCCTCGGGCTGTCCCGCCCGACCGTGCTGCTGGCGACCATCGTCGGCGCCGTCGGGTGGCTGGTGTTCACCGTCTACTCCGGCGCGCTGTCCGACCGGATCGGGCGGGTGCGCACGTTCCAGATCGGCTACGCGTCCGTGTTCGTGTGGATGCTGCCGATGTTCCTCATGATGGGAACGGGCAGCGGCGTGCTGTTCGCGCTGGCCATCGTCGTGCTGTCGTTCGGCATCGGGCTGTCCTACGGGCCGATGTCGGCGATGTACGCCGAGATGTTCCCCGCCAAGGTGCGCTACTCCGGGGTGTCCATCGGGTACGCCTTCGGCGCCATCCTCGGCGGTGCCTTCGCACCCACCATCGCCGAAGCGCTGACCCAGGCCACGGGCAGCGCCTACTCGGTGGGGGCGTACATCATGGTGCTCAGCGTCATCTCGATCATCGCCGTCACCATGGTCCGCGAACCCCGCGGAACCGACCTGAACGCGTAGGTCGTTGCTCGGCGGTGCGGGGATTCGCGCGAATTCCCCGCACCCCGGGCGGTTCCTCGCCGTATCGTCGCCGTGCGCTGGTCCGACAGCCGGACCGGCGGAACGGGGTGTGAACGTGAGCGCTGTGGCCGACGACGAGCAGCGGGACACCGGCGATGCCGCGCTGGAGGTGCTGCGGGCCGAGCTGGCGAGGGCGGATGCCGCGATCGCCCGCACCGACACGAAGGCGAGCGTGCTGCTCGCGGTCTTCGGACCGATCGTGACGGTGGGCGCGGCGGCGGTCCAGCGCATCCCGCTGCCCGCGGCCGGGCGGGTGGGCCTGTGG
>NZ_SMLA01000045.1:0-54370 GCF_004349225.1 Saccharopolyspora karakumensis | reverse complement strand
GCTCTGGCCCCCGCCGCTGTCCCCGCAGCGCCGGCCGCCCCGAAGGCCGACGAGAAGGCTGAGCAGAAGGCCGAGAAGAAGTCTGCGGACGTCAAGCCGCAGGCGGTCACCAAGGAACTCCCCGTCAACTACGCGGCACAGCTGACCGGCTACTGGTGCGGCCCCGCGGCGACCCGCATCGCCATGTCGTCCAAGACCGGTGACCTGCCCTCCCAGGCCGAGCTGGCCAAGGAGCTGCGCACCACCGAGAACGGCACCGACCACGTCGGCCAGGTCGCGGACGGCCTGAACAAGCTGCTGGCCCCGACCGGCACGCACTACGTCGCCAAGGACCTCAGCAGCCGCAAGATCTCGCCGGAGATGACCAACGAGCTGTGGAACGACACGGTTCGCAACATCGACAGCGGCAAGGCCATGGTCGCCAACATCGTCGCCGAGCCCGGCAACCAGCCGCCCGGCTACCCGTCGAGCCAGACGATCTACCACTACGTGTCGGTCGTCGGCTACGACGCCGAGAAGAAGAACGTGAAGATCGCCGACCCGGCGAACTTCAGCGGCAACAAGGAGTACTGGCTGAGCCTCGACCAGCTGACCTCCCTGGTCCAGCCCCGCGGCTACGTCGCCTGATCGCAGAGCGATCACCGGCGCCCGCTTCGGGTGCTGAACGACCACTGCGGCGGTCCCTGCGGAAGGGGGCCGCCGCAGTCATCGTCGGGCGGTCCGCGGTTCCCCCGGCCCGATCTCCGCGAAAAGTCCTCGCGGGAAGCGAAAATCCCCTCGCCATCGGTTCGATGACGAGGGGATTCCCGGTGGTGCTCAGAGCGTGAAGGCCGCCCGGGTGTAGCCGCCGACGGTGGCGTTGCGGTCGACCCCGCCGGGGATGCCGGGAACCTGTCCGGCGTCGCTGTGCTGGTGCAGCGCCAGGCGCGGGTGGCCCCAGCCCGGGTTGCCCGGGTCGCCGTTGTAGCGGGCGATCCACAGCAGCACGTCGTCGCCCGCCCACAGGTTCGGGTCGACGATGTTCTGGAACCAGTTCAGGCTCGCGTACACCAGCACTCCGCGGACGCCGGTCGCGATGCGCAACAACCGGACGAACTCGGCGATGAAGGCGTTCGGATCGGGGATCTCGGGGTCCTCCATGTCGAGCATCGGCCACATGTTGCCCGGCTCCTTGAGCCCGTGCTGGCCCATCCACCAGGCGAAGTGCCCGACCTGCGGGTCGATGTCCCCGGGACGGGCGAAGTGGTAGCCGCCGGTCATGATGCCCGCGCCGCGCGCTCCGGCCACGTGGGCGCCTGCCGCGTCATCGACCCAGGTCCGGCCTTCGGTCAGCTTCATGCTCGCGAAGGTGATGTTGTTGCCGCGAACGGCGGCCCAGTCGTCGACGGCGTTGTGGTGGCTGATGTCGATTCCGTAGTCCATGGGGCCCCATCTAGTCGTGCTCGGGTTGCGCAACGCTCGCGGAGGTGGCCGTCGGCGTTCCCCAGCCGGACGCTCGGCTGAGCTGGTGATCAACCCACGCTGCGCACACGGTCTCAAGAAAAGATCGTTCTGTGGGGTGAATGACTGGAATTACCACGTTTGGAGCACCCGTACGCCGCAGTGCCGGTTGGTGCTCCTGGCCCACAGTCGCGGAAACGGGCGATCTTGTCGTGGCACGTGCGGCGTTCGTGGTCCACTGGGACGTGGACGGCCGGTTGATCTTTGGGAAGCATCGGGGGCCGTTGGCCTTCGGGAGGAGCGGCATGAGCGACGGCGTTGGGGACCTGCGCACGGACGTGGCGCACGGCGCGCGGATCTACGACTACATCCTGGGCGGCAAGGACAACTACGCCGTCGACCGCGCCGCCGCCGAGGCCTCCCAGCAGGTCTGGCCCGCGCTGCCGGTGCACATGCGCGCCAACCGCGAGTTCATGCACCGCGCAGGCCGATTCCTGGCCACCGAGTGCGGGATCGACCAGTTCCTGGACATCGGCACCGGAATCCCGACCAGGCCGAACCTGCACGAGGTCGTGCAGGAGGTGAAGTCGGAAGCCCGCGTCGTCTACACCGACAACGATCCGATCGTGCTCGCCCACGCCCGCGCGCTGATGGCGCAGAACGGGCGGGGGAGGACGGCTTACGTCGACGCCGACCTGCGCGATCCCGACACGATCCTGAACTCGCCGGAGTTCCGGGAGACCCTGGACCCGAACCGGCCGATCGGCCTGATGCTGATCGCGGTCGTGCACTTCATCGAGGACGACGACGAGGCGCTGGACGTGGTCCGCCGCATCGTCGACGTGCTGCCCTCGGGCAGCTACGTGGCGGCCACGATCGCCACCGACGAGTACGCCCCGGAGCTGCTGGCCGAGGTCCGCCGCGCCTACCGCGAGCACGGCGAAACCCTGAAGTTCCGCTCGCGCGCCACCGCGCAGCGCTTCTTCGACGGCCTCGACGTCGTCGACCCCGGGCTGGTCCAGATGCACAAGTGGCGCCCCGACGACCTCGAATCCCTCAACATCCCCGAATCCGACATCGCCATGTACGCCGCGATGGCCCGCAAACCCTGAGTCGGCGAAAAGACCGCGCCCGAGCGGCATCGGCGGCATCATGGGTGGATGTTGATCGACATCTTCCCGCCGTTCGGGCTGAGGGTGACCACGCCGAGGCTGGTGCTGCGGCTGCCCTCGCAGGACGAGCTCGGTGAGCTGGCGGAGCTGGCCGCTCGCGGGGTGCACGACCCGGGGTTCATGCCGTTCAGCGTTCCGTGGACCGATCACCCGCCCGAGCAGGTCGCGCTGAACGTGGTCCAGCACAACTGGGCGAAGCTGGCCGAGTGGAGCCCGCAGGACTGGTCGATCGGTTTCGGCGTGTTCCTGGACGGCGTCATCGTCGGGCAGCAGAGCGTCCACGGCCGGAACTTCGCCATCACGCGCGAGGTGAGCACGGGATCGTGGATCGGGCGGAGGCACCAGGGGCGGGGGATCGGGGCCGAGATGCGAGAGGCGGTGCTGCACTTCGCCTTCGTCGGCATCGGAGCCCGGCACGCCCGTTCCTCCGCCGCGGAGGGCAACGAGGCGTCGCTGCGGATCTCGCGCGGCCTCGGCTACGAGCCCGACGGCGTCCAGCGCAGCGCGCTCCGCGGCGAGCTGAGGGTCGAGCACCGGTTCAGGCTCACCCGCGAGTCCTGGGAGGCCCACCGCTCGGTTCCGGTCGAGATCGAGGGGCTGGCTGGCTGCCTGCCGATGCTGGGCGTGGAATCGCCCTGAGTCAGGTGCGTGCGGGTCGGTTGGCGAGTTGCTGGGTCGAGGGCTCCACCGGCTGGGGCGGGTTGGCATGGGCCTGCTGGGTGCGGCCGGTCTGAGACGCGTTCGGCGGGGCCGCCGGGGTGAGCTGCGTCTGCGCGGCGCTCGCCTGCGAGGCGCTGGGGGACGCGGCCGGGGTGAGCTGGGTCTGCTGCGCGGCGTGGGAAGGGCCGGGGGTGACCGCCTGGTTGAGCTGCGTCTGCTGCGTGGAGTCGGTCTGCGCGCCCTGGGCCGACGCGCTCGACAGGTTCGAGCTGACGATGCGCTGCAGGTTGCGGTGCGCGTTGTTGAGCTCGTGGCGCATGCCGTGGATCTGCTTGGTCAGCGTGTCGCCCTCGGTGAGCGTGTTGGTCTCGACCGCGCGCAGCAGCACGCCCAGCTGACCGTGCAGGCGCTGGTGCACCTCGGCGAACGTGGCGACCTGCTGCTGCATCTCCAGCGGCGGCTGGGTGCGCGAGATCGCCTTGATCATGGTGTCCTGCCAGCGCTGCCCGGCCTGGCGGTAGTGCCGGTCGGCGGCCGTCCGGTAGTGCGGGGCGACCTGCGCGTCCAGGGACATGCGGATGAGCTCGTGGCAGCTGTTGACCAGTTCGCGGGCGGCGGTGGTCAACGCGTAGGCCCACTCCCACTGCTCGGCCTGCGTGCTGGCGTGGCGCTCCTCGCGCGCTTCGTCCAGCTGGCTCCGGGACAGCTTCACCTGTTCCCAGGCGCGCTCGGCCTGCTCGGTGGCGGTCGTGGCGGCGCGGCCGGTCTTCTCCGCGTTGGCCTCGACCGCCGCGGCCAGGCGGCGCACGGTCTCGGAGCGGCGGGTGGACTCCTCAGCGGTCTTCCGAGCCGACCACAGCAGCCAGCCGGAGACGCCGGCGGCCACGAGAGCCAGGACAGCCGGGATCCACGTCACCCAAACCTCGGTCCCCATGTGCCCGACGATGACACATGAGCGGTTGCTCCGGTCGGGCGCATGAGGAAAAACTCCCGATGACTACGTGCGGTCGCGGCACGTGACTCTGCGAAATCGGAATTCACCGGGGAAGACTCTGGCGCATGCCGGTGAAAAGCGGTAGGGGCCGCCTTCTTTCGCCTCGGGATGGTTTGCTGTGCCGGGACATGGAAGTGATGTTGCAGAGCGAAGGTGGACATGTACGCGCGGTACGTGGCGATCGGGGACAGCCAGACGGAAGGCGTGGGCGACGGTGATGACGAGCGCGGCCTGCGCGGCTGGGCGGACCGGCTCGCGGAGAAGATCGCGGGCCTCGACCCGGATTTCAGCTACGCCAACCTGGCCGTGCGCGGCAGGCTGATCGGCGAGGTGCGCGCTCAGCAGCTCGGACCCGCGCTGGAGCTCAAGCCTGATCTCGTCACCGTGGTCGCGGGGCTCAACGACGTGCTGCGCAGCGAGTACGACGGTGACGCGGTCGCCGCGCAGCTGGACGAGATGATCGGTGCGCTGAGCGGATCGGGTGCGCACGTGGCCACCGTGACCTACCCCGACATCGGCGAGATCGCTCCGATCGCCCGCCGCTGGCAGCCTCGGCTCACCGAGTTCAACGCGCGCGTGCGCGAGATCGCCGCCAAGCACGGCGCCACCGTCGTCGAGGCGGACCGGCACCCGGTGTGCGCCGACCGGAGGATCTGGAGTCACGACCGGCTGCACCTCAACCCCGCGGGCCACGCGTTGCTGGCCGACGGTTTCGCGCACGCGCTGGCGCTCCCCGGAGCTGACGATGCGTGGAGCCGCCCGCTTCCGGAACGTCGAGCGCCCGGAATCCTGCGGGTGGTCTCAGGCGAGATCCGTTGGGTCGCCGTGTTCTTGGCACCGTGGCTGTGGCGGCGGATCACCGGGCGGTCGTCCGGCGACGGCCGGACCGCGAAGCGGCCGCACCTGCTGCCGATGCGCTGAGTCCGCCGGAGCGTCCGATGTGAACGCCTCGGCGCCGGGTGCTCCCGCGTCAGTTCTTGCGACCCACCACGCCGGCGATGCAGTTCTCGGCCTGGTTCAGCGGGCGCGACCTGGGGCCGTTCGGCCACCAGAGGTCGCAGAGCTCGACGTCGGCCGGGGAGTTCAGGCCGGGCGGTAGGACGTCCAGCCCCGGGAGCAGCGCGCGGATCTCGTCGCGGGTGCGGAAGCGGCCCGAACCCATCGGGCTGTGCAGGAAGAGCTCCTCCATCTTGCGGGCGAGCTCGCTGTGCTCCGGGGTCTGCGGGTCGAAGAAGTGCGCCACGACGACGTAGCTGCCCGGGGCGAGCGCGTCGATGTAGGCCCGCATCAGCTCCGGGCCGTCGTCGCCGAGGTAGTGGTGGAGGGTGCCGACCTGCAGCAGCGCGATCGGCTCGGCGAAGTCGAGGTGCCTGCGAACGGTGTCGTGGGCGAGCGCCTCGCCGGGGTTGAAGATGTCGGCGGAGGCGAAGCGGGTGTGGTCGTTCTCCTCGAGCAGCGCCTTGCCGTGCGCGATGACCACCGGGTCGTTGTCGATGTAGACGACCTCGGTCGCGGGATCGACCCGCTGCACGATCTGGTGCGTGTTCTCCGCGGTCGGCAGGCCCGAACCGCAGTCGAGGAACTGCCGGACGCCGGCCTGGTCGGCGAGGTACTGGCATGCCCTGTTCAAGAACCTGCGGTTGGACCACGCCATGTCCTTGACCTCCGGGGCCGCCCGGCCGACTTCGTGCAGGACTCGGCGGTCGACCTCGAAGTTGTCCTTGCCGTTGAGCGCGGCGTCGTAGACGCGGGCGATGCTGGCCTGGGTCGTGTCCACGCCGACGGGTGCGGAACTCGGTGCCGTCGAAGGCGTCTCGGACATGCCTGCTCCTGCTTGCTCGGTGGCCACGATCACGAAGTTACCGCACGGTTTGCCCTACGGGGCAACAGGTTTCGGCGTGCGAAACGGCGGATATCCGTCCTCTTCCCGTTTGCCCGCGACGTCCTCGTCCGGCGCGCAAATAATCTCACATGGAATCTTCTTGAAGGCAAGAGACCTTGGTGCGTGTCACCTGGACGGCGCGTCCCTTCGGCGAGTTCGAGCAGCGGGCGGATGTGGGCCGAACCGCCCCTCGCGGTCAGAGCCCGGCGCCGGCGTTCCGGTGATGTAGCGGCTGACGTCGGAGGCCAGGTGCAGGACCGTGCTGGTGACGTCCTCCGGCTCCAGGGAGGCCACCGGGAGGCGGTTGACGCCGCGGACGACCTGCTCGAAGTCCTCGCGGGTCGGGTTCTCCAGGTCGGGCCGGAAGAGGCCGTAGAGGGCATCGTTGTGGATCAGGTCGGTGCCCACGGTCGTCGGGTGCACCGTGTTGACCCGGATGCGCTGCGGTGCGAGCTCCCAGGACCTTCATCATCATGATCAGGCCGGACTTGGCCGCCGAGCAGTGCGCGGTGTTGTCGTTGACGTGCAGTGCGGCCAGCGAGCTGCGGTCTCGGCCAGCGCGGTGGAGTCCCGCACGTCGGCGTTGCGCGCGACGACGCGATGGCCGACGGCCTCCACCTGCCGGACGGTCTCGGCCAGGTCGTCGGCGGTGGCCAGCGGGTACCGGACCGATCCGACCGGGGCAGGCGCGTCGGTGGCGATGATGTCGGCGCCTTCGCTCGCCAGCCGGACGGCGTGGCTGCGGCCCTGACCGCGCCCGGCGCCGGTGATGAAAGCGACCTGGCCGTCGAGCTTGCCCATGGTTGGTCTCCCCGGTCCTCGTGTCGACCGAGCCGACGGTCTGGCGAACGATCCCGGAAGTCGTTCCGCAGCGGACTTCACCGCGCGGTGGCCGCCTCGGTGCACTGCGCTTCGCCGCGGCAGGCGGCGAGGCCGGTGAGGATGCGGTGGAGCTCGTCGCGGCGCTCGGGCGGCAGGCTCGGGTAGGTGTTGGTCAGCTGGAACGGGTCGGTCCGGGCGTCGTAGAACTCGCGCTCGCCGGTGACGTACTCGACGTAGGTGCCCTCCGGAGTCCTGATCGCGGTGTAGGTCGGCGGGATGCGGTCGGGCTTCTCCTGGCGATCGGGATCCTCCTGCGAGACGCGCGGCTCGTGGTGCTCGATCAGCGCGACGTTCCTGCCCGTTCCGGGGCCGCCGCGCAGCAGCGAAGCGAAACCGGTGCCGTCGATGTCGGGACGCCCTGGTGCGCCTGCGAGTTCGGCGAAGGTCGGGCGGAAGTCGATGTTCTGCACCGGATCCGCGATCGTCCGCCCGGCCGGGACACCCGGTCCGGTGGCGATCAGCGGGACCCGCACGTCGGTGTCGAACGCCGTCTGCTTGCCCTCGGGCAGCGCGTGCTCACCGAGGTGGAACCCGTTGTCGGAGGTGAAGAGGACGTGCGTGCGCTGTGCCTGCCCGGTCTCGGCGAGCGTGCGCCGGAAACCGCTGAGCATCTCGTCCACCGCCTGAAGCGACTGCGCTCGCTTGCGGAACTTCACGTCCGCCGCCTGCGCCTTCGCGGCGGGCAGCGGCGGAAGCGCGCGCAGCCACGCCGGTTTGTCCGAGCGGTCCGGTTCGTCGAAGGACGGAGTGCGCGGCGCGGTCAGCCCCGGGAACTCCTCGGCGTGCCGAGGAGCCGGGGTGAACGGTCCGTGCGGCGCGAACGGTGCGACCTCCAGGAAGAAGGGGGTGCCCTGGGCGGCGCTGGAGCGGATGATGTCGTTGCCGCGCTTGGCCAGCACGTCGGTCAGGTAGTCGCCGGGCCGGTGACCGTGCGACCGCACACGGCCGTTGACGTTGAGCTGGTAGTCGTACTCGTCGTAGCCGTTGCCCGCCACGGCCCACTCGTCCCAGCCCGGCGGAACGAAAGGCCGCTCGCCGCCGAGGGTTCGGCCCGGCCGGTAGCCGTTGAGGTACTTGCCCATGAAACCCGTCCGGTAGCCGGCCTGCTGCAACTGGGTACCCAGGGTGTCGCGCTCGTCGCGGCGGTGGAACACCGCGAACCCTCCGTCCGGCGGCTCGTTGGTGAACACACCGGTGTTGTGCGGGTACTTCCCCGACAGCAACGACGTGCGGGACGGGCAGCACAGCGAACCGGTGACGGTGGAGTTCGAGAACGTCACGCCCTCCCGCTGCATCCGCAGCACCTCCGGCATGAACCGCACCAGGTCCTGGTCCATGTCGTCGACCAGCACGAACACGATGTTCGGTCGCGACGGTTCAGCAGCGGGTGGCGGCGGGGGAGCGGTGCACGCGGCCAGGACCAGGCCGATGGCGGCCCCGCAGACGGCCAGCCGCGGACGCGGCATATCGATCATCCTCCAGGGGACTTCGGCGCCGCGCACAGCATGCCCGGTGATCGTCGCCCGGCCAAGCCGATGACCAGAAGTCGAACGACGCCGGGCCCGTAGAGGAATGCGGCGGAGCCGACTCCTAGCGGACGGCGGTGAAAGCCGTGAGGGAGGTCAGGTCGCGACGGGAGACGTCGGAGAAGACGCCGCGCAGCGCTCGCTCGATCCGGTCGATCTTGTCCTCGGAGAGGGCGTTGCTGCGGGTGAGCAACGACGGTTTCGTCCCGCCGTGGCAGGCGATCAGCAGCCGCCCGCCGGGGCGGGTCACCCGGTGCAGCTCGGCGACGCCCGCGTCGAGGTCCGGCCAGATGGCCACGTTGTTCACCGAGACGACGCGGTCGAAAACCGCGTCGGGGAAACCGGTGTCGGCGGCGGCGCCCAGCCGGAGATCGATCCTGCCCGCGTCGATCTCGTCGGAGTGCGGACGGCTCGCGAGGTCGCGCATCTCCGCCGAGGGGTCGACGCCGCAGATCCGCCTCGCGCGAGTCCGCGTCAGGAGGCGGATCAGTCCGCCGGGCCCGTAGCCGACTTCGAGGACCTCCGCCCCGGCCGGGACGTCGAGGAGATCGAGCACCTCCTCCTGGCGGTTCGCCCAGAGCATGAAGAGCCCGGCCATCCGGCCCCGCGCACCGCGCGGGAGCGCGAACGGCGAGCGGCTCGGTTCACCCAGGCTCCGCGACGTCATGGCTGCCACGTCCACCCTTCCGCTTCAACCCGGGTTGAAGCCCTGCACGGGAGGTCCAGGACCAACGGTACCCACGAGCGACGGACCTGGCCGGGCGGGCGAGCCAGGCCCATCGCGCGCGGGATCAGAAGAAGACGTGCTCGGGGTGCGGGTGGCTGAGGAAGTCGTGGTGCGAGATCTCCCAGCCGTAGGCTCCCGCGTGGCTGAACACCAGCACGTCACCTGCGCGGAGGCGCTCCACCGGCACGTCGCGGGCGAGGACGTCCTTCGGGGTGCACAGCTCGCCGACGACGGTGACCGGCCCGCTCACCTCCGGACGCGGCGCCGTCGTCTCCCAGCGGTCCACCGGCAGCACGGTGAAGGGGTGGCTGTGCTGCCAGGACGACGGCAGCCGGAACTGGTGGGTCCCGCCGCGCACCAGCGCGTACTGCACGCCGTGGTTGCGCTTGACGTCGAGCACCTCCACGGCGTAGCTGCCGCACTCGGCGACCAGGTAGCGCCCGCACTCGAAGTCGATCTCCCGGATGTGCGCGGGGAACTCGGCGAGCACCGAGGGCAGGCGCCGGGTGAACGTCGGCCAGTCGAACTGCCGGTCCAGCCGGGCGTAGTCGACGCCGATGCCGCCGCCGACGTTGATCACCTCGCAGCGCAGCCCGAACTCCCGCTCCCACCCCGACACCGTGCGCCCGTAGTGCGCCAGCAGCTCCAGGTGGGCGTCGGCGGAGAGGTTGTTGGACAGCGAGTGCAGGTGGAACCCGGCGAGCCGCACCCCGGGCAGCTCGCGTGCGGCGGTGACGCAGCCGGGCAGGTCCTGCTCGTCGATGCCGAACTGGGTGGGCTTGCCCGCCATCGCCAGGGTCGCGGTCGGGAACGGGCCCGAGAGGTTGACCCGCAGCAGCACCTCCGCCGTCGTGCCCAGCCGGGTCGCCGCGGCCGAAACCCGGTGCAGCTCCAGCGGGCTCTCCACGTGCAACCGCTGCACGCCCTGCTTGAGCGCCTGCTCGATCTCCGCGGGCGTCTTGGTGGGACCGCCGAAGATCACCGGGACGTCGGCGCCGACGGCGCGCGCCTTGTCCAGCTCACCGCCCGAGGCGATCTCGAACCCGGCGACCAGCGGAGCCAGCGCCCGCAGCAGCGGATCGGCGCTGTTGGCCTTCATCGCGTAGAACATCCGGCAGCGCCGCGGCAGGGTGGCCGTGATCGCGCGGACGTGATCGGTCAGCCGGTCGAGGTCGTAGGCGAACAGGCACACCGGGTCGCCGCCGACGCGTTCCCGCACGAGTCCTTCGAGTCGCTCAGTCATGGTTCTCCCGGTGTCGGTCGAGGTGGGCGCGCAGCGCGCGGGCGGCCAGGCCGCGTTCTTCGCCGAGCACGAAGGTGCGCACCCCGGCCGCGCGCCACCGCTCGTGGTCCTCGGGGGTGCGCGGGATCGCGCAGTAGGGCACTCGGTGGGCGTCGCATTCGGCGTGCACGCGGGCCAGCGCCTCCTGGACCAGGGGATGCCGCGTCTGCCACGCGACGCCGTAGGACTGCGACAGGTCCGCCGCGCCCTCCAGCACCAGGTCGACGCCGCCACCGGCCAGGATCGACGGCAGCTCGTCGACGCCCTCGGCGTCCTCGATCATCGCGATGACCATGGTCTCCTCGTTGGCCCGCCGCACGTACTCGGTGAGCTCGATGCGCCCGAACCCCGGGACCCGGCCCCCGTTGAGGCTGCGCATGCCCTCCGGTGCGTAGCGGGCGGCGCGGATCGCCGCGTCCACGTCGGCGCGGCAGCGCACGTGCGGCACCACCACGCCCAGCGCACCCGCGTCCAAGGCCTGCAGGATCGCTCCGGGGTCGGCTTCGGGGACGCGGACGAACGGGACCAGGTCGACCGCCTCGGCCGCCCGGATGAGGTTCTCCAGCTGCTGCGGGTCGACCAGGGAGTGCTCGGTGTCGAGGATGACGAAGTCGTAGCCCGCGCAGCCGATCATCTCCACCAGCGGCGGTGACGGGATGGAGCAGAACAGCCCGTAGCTCTCGCCGCCCTCGGCGAGCCGGCGCTTGACGGTGTTGGGCTTCAGCACCGCTCCACCTCCGCCAGCGGGTTGGGCACGGCGTGCAGCCGCAGCTCGGTGTCCGGGTGCAGCCTGCGGGTGGTCAGCTGCTCCACCTCGATCGCCGGGGTGAACAGGTCGAACAGCTCGAAACGCGACTCCAGCTCCGGGAACCGGCGCTGGTAGGCGCGGACCTCCTCGACCACGACCCGCCAGAAGTCCTGCTCGGCGAAGTCGTAGTGGTCGGCGAGGAAGAGGGCGAGCTCGCCGAGGTTGATGAAGAAGAACGCGTCCAGCAGGAAGTCGGTGACGAGGCTCAGCTCGTCGGTCTCGACGAACGAGTTGCGGTTCTGGTGGTGCGCGGGCGTTCCCGCCAGCTCCGGTGCGGGTTTCGCGAGGTGCTCCCGGGAGAAGCGCACGCCGTCGTGGAAGTCCTTGAGCACCACGCGTTCCGGCTTCCCGTCGACGTGCACCAGGGCCATGTTCTGCGCGTGCGACTCCAGCGCGACCCCGTGCGCGCACAGCAGGTGCACCAGCGGCAGGGCGCTGACCCGCACCACCTGGCGCACCCAGTCCTCGACCCCGGAGTCGCGCACCCACGCGTCGATCAGCGGTGTCCCGTCGCGCAGGCAGGCGGTCAGGCCGGTGAACGGGATCGCCCGCTCGCCGGTTCCCAGGTGCGGGTGCAGGCTCTCGCGCCAGATGCACGCCAGCGCGCCGTAGGTGTCGGCCTGCAGCAGATCTGCTTCCGGCGTCACCGACACGCCCAGCTCCTCGCCGAGCAGGACCGGCCGCAGCTCGCCGGACAGGTAGTCGTCGCCGGCGACGACCTCGCGCAGCCAGTCGGTGATGCGCGGGGCGTTGCGCACTGTGTGCGCGGCCAGACCGCGGCTGGTGGAGGTGTTCACCATCGACATCGACAGCTTGAGGTACGGGCGCTCGGGTGCGTCCCGGCAGGTCAGGGTGCGGATCGACTGCTGGGCGAGGAATTCGTGCGGGTCGTCGCCCAGGGGGATCAGCTCACCGCGCCCGAGCTGCTCGGAGAACGCCCGCGCGATGCGCTCCCGCCACTGCCACGGGTGCACCGGGACCAGCACGTAGTCGTCCGGGTCGCGGCCCGCGTCCTCGATCCGGCGGTGGAAGTCCTCGACCGCGGTGCCCAGCTGCTCGGTCACGTAGTCGCTTCCGAGGGACGCGGAGCCGCTGACCTCGGTGATGCCGCGGTGCGCCGCCAGCCACAGCGGGCGCAGCGGGTTGGCGAACTCCGGGCCGAAGGCGATGTCGTCGGCGACGTCGAAACCGAGGCGGGACTTGTACGTCGGGTGGTAGCGGTGGCCGTCGGTGATGGCCGATTCCAGGACGTCGTGGTCCGCAGTCGGCGGTGGGTCCTCGCGGAGGTGCTCCGACAGCGCGTCCTTGAACAACGTCTCCTCCAGCTCGCGGGCGAAGCCGGGGAGGTGGTCGGGGTCGGCGTCCAGGGACTTGCGGACCTCCGAGAGGAACCGGGTGACCGACTCGGCCTCGACGCCGTCGCGCAGCACCGGCGAGGTCAGCCCGATCCGGCCGAACCCGAACCTGCGCACCGCGCGGAAGGAGTAGCGCACGGGTTGGCCGGCGTGGTCGATCCCGGTGACGACGTGCTCGTCGCCGTCCCGGTCGGTGCGCACAGCACCTTCGTAGAGCAGGGATTCGACCAGCTGGCGGAACACGCGGCGCCGCACGTCCGGGGCGCGGGGGTCGCTCAGCGCTGCCTGCACGAGCTCGGCGGTCATCGGCTCACCTCGTGAATCGGGTTGGGGATGTCGACGTAGAGCGGGTTCTCACCGCGTTCGGCGAACCGGCTGAGCAGGTTCGCCTTGGCGGGCAGTGTCGGCGCCTCGCGCAGTTCGGCCGCGTAGCGCCCGGAAACGCCGCGCAGGAACTCGCGCACGACCTGCCACAGCACCCGCTCACCGGCGGGTGTGCACCGGCCGAGCACCGCGACCACGTGCCCGAGGTGGTTGGTGACCAGGTGGTACCGCAACCGGTGCCACGCTTCGGCGTCGTCGTAGAGCACCGGGCTGGTCGGGGGCAGGATCCCGTCCGGGACGCGATCGCGGTCGGCGCTGGTGCCTTCCATGTCGCGCACGTAGAACCGGCTGGGCCACCCCTCTTCGGTGTGCAGCAGGCTGTTCTGCACGTGGGCTTCGAAGCCGATGCCGTCCTCGGTGAACACCGACAGCAGCGGACCCAGCGAGACCCGCAGGTAGCGGCGCACCCACTCGGCGACGTGCTCGGCGGTGAGCGGGCCCGCCCGCGCGACGAGGTCCACCAGCGCCGGCCGCCCGTCGACCCGGTCCTCCAGCAGCGCGGCGAGCACGCGCGGAGCGATCTCGGTGCCCGCGAACGGGTTCCGGCGGAACAGCACGGCGAAGTCCGCCGCCAGGTCGCCGACCGCCGCCGGGTCGAGGGTGCGGTACCCGGTCTCCGGCAGCACCTCGAACCCCTCGTGGTCCCAGTGCTTTTCGAGCGCCGCCACCAACCGGCCGGCGTCGGCCGCGCGGTGCAGGTGCTCGACGGGGTTGTTGCGCACGAAGTTGGTGATGCGCACGTGCAGCGGCAGCTTCCACGCGGTCGGGAACCCCGGGTCGCAGACGGTGCGCACCGAGGACGTCGCGTACACCCGCGCTCCCACCGGGCCCAGCGGAGTCAACCGCCCCGCCTCGATCAACTCCCGCACGCGGGGCTGTTCCCGCAGGTAGGCGTCCTGCCACGGGTGCACGGGGAGAACCGAGAGGTCTTCCTGCCCGAGCCACGGACCGTCGCCGACCCGCTCCTCGAGCAGCAGCTCGGGGGCCGCGGCCCAGTGGTGCAGCCGGAACGACGCGCCGAGCTCCGGGGCGTAGCGCTCCAGGTCCTCGTCGCTGATCCCCTCCGCGCTCTTGGGCGTCGGGTGGAACGGGTGCCCCAGCAGCAGCGACTGCTCCGCCTGCCGGGTGATCTCCGCCGGACCGGTCGCGCTCGCGAACGAGGGCCGGTCCAGGTAGCGCGCCGTCCGGGCGACGCTGTTGGCGACCTGGCGCAGGAAGCGCTCCACCGCTTCCTCCGGTGCCGTCGCGCAGCGACCGGCCAGCTCCTCGGCCACCAGCGCCACGAACTCCTCGTGCTCGAGCACGACCCCATCCCGCGACACCTCCGCCCCGTAGACGTGGTGACCGATCTCGGACCGGTGCCGGACCTCCGCGCACAAGCTGCTCGGACGCCCGGACCCGGTCCGCAGCGGGATTCGCACCGAGCCGGCGCCGAACTCACCGCCGACTTCCCTGACCAGCGCGTTCAGCAGCCGTTGCCGGGCCGCCGCACGTGCCACAACGTCGTTCACCTCAACACCTTCTCGTGAGTCTCAACCGGGGCGGAGGTGCTGGTGGCAACCTCCGCCTTCGTTCGGCCGGCCAGGGCCAGCAGTGCGGCGGCGCCCAGCAGCGCGCCGATGAGGGAGAACACCGCCGGCGGCGGCAGCAGGACCGCCAGGACGGCGCCCGCGAGCGGGCCGAAGACCTGACCGAGGTCGAGCACCCCGGTGCTGAACCCGAACGCCGTGCCCGAACCGCGCTCCGGCACGTGGTGCGCGTTGACGTGCAGCACCGATTGCACGAGCGCCGCGAAGCAGAAGCCCTGCACGATCCGCAGCGGGATCAGCGCTTCCACGCTCACCAAGCCCTGCAACGCCACCGCGAGCGCGCAGCAGGCCGCCGCCACGGCGAACCCCAGCTGCGCGGGCCTGCGGTCGTTGCGTCGGCCCCACCAGGGGCTTCCCGCGCACGACGCCGCCCAGGTCAGCGCCTGCAGGGCACCGACCCACACCGTCGCGGTGGCCACCGACCCGGACATCCGCTCGACCTGCGGTGCGAAGACCACCACCAGCGCGTAGATCGCGGCCTGCGCCGCGAAACCGGCCAGCAGCATCAGACGGCTCTCCCTGCGCCTGAGCAGGAGTCCCGCGATGACGCGCGGCGAATGGCGTTCCCGCGCCTGCGCCGGTGGTTCGGCCAGCGAGCACGCGGCCAGCACGCTCGAGAGCACGAGCATCCCCGCCACCGCCGCGAACAACGGACCGAACCCGATCTCGGTGGCCAGCAACCCGCCCACCAGCGGTCCCAGCAGCGAACCCGCCGCCGTGGCGCCGAAGAGCATCCCGAGCGCGCGCCCGCGCCGGTCGGTCGAGGCCGCCGCGGTCGCGTAGGAGGCGGTCGCGCTGACCACGCCGCCGCACGCGCCCTGCAGCAACCGGCAGGCCAGGAACTCCTCCGGTGTGCTCGCCAGCGCCATCAGCGCGATCGCCAGACCCAGCCCCGCGTGGGCGCGCACCACCATCGCCTTGCGGCCGAACCGGTCACCGACCCAGCCCCACAGCGGCCCGCTGACCAGCTGGACCACCGCCGGAGCCGCCACCGAAACCGCGGTCCACCAAGGTATCTCGGCTCGGGGCGTGCCGAGCCCGGCCAGGTAGAACGGCAGCAGCGGGACGACGATCGTCAGCCCCGCGGTCGCCGCGAACTGCCCCAGGCACAGCACGGGATAGGTCCTGCCTGGCGAGAACATCACGCCTTCAACCCCCCGACCAGCGGATTCGGCACCGACCCGACACCGGCGGGCATGCTCACGCCGCTGGAGCTCCCCTGCCGCAGCAGCGGTTCCAGCACCCGTCGGCTGGGCCAGGAGTCGGCTCCCAGCAGGCACTTCCGCAGCACCTCGCGCACCTCGGCGGGCTGCGAGGGCAGGAGCCCCCGCACCGCCTGGTGCAGCTGCGCCCACAGCTCCCGCTCGTCCACTCCGAAGTGACGGCGCAGGGCGTCGGCGATCCCGTAGAGGTTGACCTGGAACCCGAGGGTCTGCAGGTAGCCGACCAGCGATTCGGCCGAGTCGAGCCGGAGCGACTGCGGCGCACCGGGTTTGATGACGTACTGCGGATCCGGCGTACCGGCCGCGCGCATCCACTCCGGGAACAACCGCAGGGTGTCGTGGTCGCGCAGCACGAACTGCTCCACCCGTCCCTCTTCCAGCCGCACCACCACGTTCTGGCCGTGCAGCTCCGGCAGCACCCCGCGGCTCAGGAAGCCGAACGCGATCTCGCAGAACGAGCGCGCCAGGTCGGCGAAGAACCGGACCGGGTCGAACCGGTCGGAGATCGCCGGTGCCAGCACGTCCCACTCGTGCGCGGCCATCGCCGCCATCGGCAGCACCAACCCGTCGAGCTCCGGGTAGATCCGGACCTGCGCGGCGAGCTGTCCGGGGCGATCCCCGAACTCGTCGTCCGGGTCGTGCCACCCGGCCCAGACCCGCTCGTCGCACAGCGCGACCCGTTCGCCCAGCGCCGGAACCCGGTCGAGCAGATCGGCCATGCAGCGCTGGGCCCGCTCGGCGTTGGCCAGGTAGCGAGGCGGCAGCAGCCGCGTCGCGCCCAGCGTGGCGACTCCGAGCGGGAGCTTGACGTGCCGGTCCGTCTCGGGTTCTGCGACCAGGGTGCGCAGCGAGGAGGTGGGGTGGAAACCGCCGAGCCCGCGAGCCAGCGGAACCACCGCCCCCTCCGCCATCTCCGCGCCGAAGGACTCCGCCAGGACGTGCTGGAACTGCCACGGGTGCACCGGGATCGGCTGGTAGTCCTCCCCGGCCTCGTCGAGCACCCGCTGCTCGGCGGAGGAGAGGACCAGCTCGGCGAGGTGGTGCGAGAGCGGGTCGGAGCCGTGGACGAGGCGGTCGCGGCGCACCGCCACCCAGTCCAGCCCCCACGGCTCACCGCGCATCGGGCCGTACCGCTCGACCTCCTCCGCGCGCCACCCCGCCGCCGCGCGGGAGGTGGGGTGGAACGGGCGGTTGCGCGTCGCCGCCAACCGCTCACCGGCCAGCAGCCGACCGTCCCGCGGAGTCAGGTCGAGGGACGCGCGCTGCTCGCGCAGCACGTCCGCGTGCTCCACCGCGGCCCGCAGGTCCGCGGCGACCTCGGACGAGTCCTCGCTCACCAGCGAGAGGAGCTCGGCCGGCGTCAGCGACCGCGTCCCCTCGAACAGGACCGGACCCCCGGCGTGGCGATGGCGCTGCAGCGCGCCGCCGGAGACGATCCGGAAGCGCACCGCGCCGGCCGCCAGCGTGATCCGGCCCCAGCCCGGCGGCTCCTCGGTGAGCTCGACGAGCTCCTCCTGCAGCAGCACGTCGATGAGGTCCCGCATGACCAGCTCGGCCGATCCGCCCTGCATCAGTACAGGTCCAGCCAGGTGCCGACGCCCTGCTCCTTGGCGCGCTCGTAGACCGCGCCCGCGCAGGCGATGTCCTCCACGGCCATGCCCATCGGGTTGAGCACGATGATCTCGTCGTCATCGGTGCGGCCCGGCCGGGTGCCCGCCAGGATCTCGCCGAGCTCGGCGTGCAGCTGCTCGCGGGAGAACGAGCCCTCCAGCACCAGCTGGTTGATGATCTTCTTCTCGCGGTTGCTCTGGTCCCAGTCGTCCACCACGACCTTGTCGGCCTTGAGGAAGACCTCCTTGTGCACGTCCATGATGGACACGTTGCACAGCAGCGCACCGGGCTTGAGCCAGTCGGAGACGATGTAGGGCTCGCTGGTGACGGTGCACGGCACGACCAGGTCACCGGCTCGCACGGCCTCTTCGGCGGTTTCGGTCACGTGGGCCTTGACCGACGGGTGCTCGCGGCCGATCCGCTCGGCCAGCGCGTGCGCGGCCTCCGGTCGCTGGTCGTGCAGGTGGACCTGCTCGATGCAGTCGAACTGCTCCAGCAGCGCCGTGATCTGGGTGCTGCCGATGAGTCCGCAGCCCACCAGCGCGACCTCGGAGAACCCGGCGCGCGCCAGGTGCCGGGCCGCCAGGCAGGTCACGCCCGCGGTGCGCCAGGCGCTGATCAGGCTTCCTTCGAGCACCGCCACCGGGTAGTTGCTCTCGGGGTCGTTGAGCACGATGACGGCGCTGGCGCGCTCCTTGCCTCGCTCGGCGGGGTTGTCGTGCTTGCTGCCGATCCACTTGATGCCGGACAGCCCGGGATCGCCGACGTGCGCGGGCATCGCGATGATCCGGTCGGCGATGTGGCCCTGCTTGCCCGCCACCCGCAGGTACGGCTTGAGCGGCTGCACGGTCTTGCCCTCGGAGTGCGCGATCAACCCGTCGTTGAGCGCTTCCACGTAGAGCTCGGACGCCGCGCCGCCGACGGCTGCGATGTCGCTGCGGCTCAGGTAGAGCATCTTCGGGGATTCCTCGGTGGTCACCGGTGTTTCTCCTTCGTGTTGCGGTGTTCGGTCAGTTCGAGCAGCGCCGGCGGGCGGCGTCGAACCAGTCGTCGTCGTAGATCAGGTCGAGGTAGCGGTCCCCGCGATCGGGGAAGACCGCCACCACCCGGCACGGGCGGGGGAGTCGCGGCAGCGTGCGCTGCACGGCGGCGACGACCGCTCCGGTGGACCCGCCGGCGAAGATCCCCTCGGTGGCGAGCAGTTCGCGGCAGCCCACGGCGGCCTCGAAGTCGTTGACGTGCACCACTTCGTCGATTTCGTCGGGGCTGAACAGCTCCGGGACCCGGCTCGCGCCGATGCCCGGCACGTCGCGCTGCCCGGGCGGGCCGCCGAAGATCACCGAGCCGACGGCGTCCACCGCGACCACCCGCATCTCGGGGAAGTCCTCCCGCAGGCGCCGCGAGCAGCCGAGCAGGCTGCCGGTGGTGCTGACCGCGCCGAACAGGTAGGTCGGCGGTCCGTCGAGCTGACGGCTCAGCTCGTCGCCGGTGCCGTGGTAGTGCGCCTGCCAGTTGCGGTCGTTGGCGTACTGGTTGATCCAGATCGCACCGGGCGAGTTCGCCACGATCTCCTGCACGCGGAGGATCCGGGTGTGCAGGTAACCGCCGGTCTCGTCCGGCTGGTCGACCATCTCCACCTCCGCGCCCAGGTGCCGGAGGATCGCGACGTTGGCGGGCACGGCCTTGGGGTCCAGCACGCACGTGAACCGCAGCCCGTGGATGCGCGCGGCGATGGCCAGCGCGATCCCGAAGTTGCCGGAGCTGCTCTCCACCAGGTGGGTTCCGCGCTGGATCGAACCGTTGCGCAAACCCGATTCGACGATGTGCCGTGCGGACCGGTCTTTCATGCTCCCGCCCGGGTTCATGAGTTCGAGCTTCGCGATCACCTCGACATCGGGTTGAGGGAAAAGCCGGTTCATCGCGACAGCAGGAGTGTTTCCCACGCATTCGAGAACCGACCCGATTACGGATTCGGTCTGGGTGTCGACGGCCACGTTTCTCCTCAGATCGACGACCGAAAGGCACAGCTACGAGCGGAAACGCTAACAAAGGCAAGGCTAACTTAACAGGATTGATCTGCGAGAGCCAGCGCACATCGGGGTGGCGCAAGCGGTTGCGGATCGTCCGTTGCGAAAAGCTCCGAACGGCCTTTTCGGCGATTCTGAGCAGCGCTGTTCCGGTGCTTGAGGCATGAAAGCGGAACAAGGTTTTCCAGATCATCGGGGAGAACTGGATTCGAATGCTCCGGATGGTTGGAGAATTCGGCGTTGACCGCGGTGGAGCCGCCCGAGGGGGCCGGGCTCCCCGCTGCGACGTTCGCTGGGTCAGGATCGGGGGAGACCCGAGTGGACCTGGAGCGATGAATGCCGGAGACGTTGTCCGTTGAACTGGCCTACGGCAGGACGGGGCTCACCGTGGAGCTGCCGTCCGAGCGCACGACCGTGGTCGCGCCCGCCCATCCGCCGGCTGCGCCCGAACCGGCGGCGGCGCTGCGCCGAGCGCTCACCGAACCGGTTGCCGGTCCGCCGTTGCGGGAGCGGGTGCGGGCCGGGCAGCGGATCGCGGTGTCGCTCTGCGACGCGACCCGGCCGCAGCCCTGCGAGGCGATGGTGCGCGCGCTGCTGGCCGAGTTGGAGGGCATCGCGACGCGGGAGGACTTCACGCTGCTCGTCGCCACCGGGACGCACCGCGGCAACACCGATTCCGAACTGCGGGCCATGCTCGGCGACGAGCTCGTCGAGACCATGCGCATCATCAACCACGACTGCCGCGACCCCGAAGTGCTCTGCCCGCTGGGTACTTTCGGCGACGGCGTGCCGGTGTCGCTCAACCGGCACTGGGTGGAGGCCGACGTCCGGATCACCACCGGCTTCGTCGAACCGCACTTCTTCGCCGGTTTCAGCGGTGGCCCCAAGCTCGTCGCCCCCGGCCTCGCCGGACTGGACACGGTGCTCACGCTGCACGACGCGGCGCGCATCGGCAGCCCGCAGGCGACCTGGGCGGTCTGCGAGGGCAACCCGGTCCACGACGACGTCCGCGCCATCGCGGCGGGCACCGGGGTGGACTTCGCCTTCGACGTGGTGCTCAACCGCGAGCAGCGGATCGTCGAGGCCTTCGGCGGAGACCTGCTCCCGATGCACGCAGCCGCCCGCGAGGTCGTGCGCGAGCTGTCGATGCGGCCCGTTCCGCAGCGCTACGACGTCGTGGTCACCACCAACTCCGGGTATCCGCTCGACCAGAACGTCTACCAGGCGGTCAAGGGCATGACCGCCGCCGCGACCGTCGTCAAGCCGGGTGGGCTGATCGTCTGCGCCGCCGACTGCAGCGACGGCTTCCCCGATCACGGCTCGTTCCGCGAAGTCCTGGCCTCCGAACCCACGCCGGAAGCGTTGCTGCGGACCATCTCCGGGAGGACCGAGACCGTCCCGGACCAGTGGCAGGTGCAGATCCTCGCCCGCGTGCTCGCCACGGCCCGCGTGGGCGTGCACACCACCAACCTCACCGACGAGCAGCTCCGCACGGCCCACCTCTACCGCGTCGACGACATCGCCACCGCGGTCGCCGAGGAACTCGCCGCGAGGGGTCCGCAGGCCCGCGTCTGCGTCCTCCCCGAAGGGCCGCAAACGATCCCGTACGTCGAGGGCTGAGCGCGTCAGATCATGTCGGTGATGTTCGGCTCGACGCCGAGCAGCGCGCGGCCGAAGACCTCCGCGCACGCCGCCGGATTGGCCACGGCGTGCCGGGACGCGGTGTGGATGTCGCGCACGAGGGCCTGCAGCGGGCTCGTCTCGGAGAACGCCGTGGCGCCGTGCGCGGTGACGAGCTCGTCGACCGCCTGCCGGCACAGCTGCGCGGCGTGCCCGGTGTGCTGGCGGATCCTGGCCCGGGTGAGGTCGTCGGGGAAGGTGCCGGCCTCGGCGTGGCCGTCGACGGCGGAGGCGGAGTTCTGCGCGATCAGCTGGGCCAGGTCGATCTTCATCGACGCGTCGGCGACGGCCAGCTGGAACGCCGTGGAGTCGCGCTGGCGCTCGTAGTGGGTGAACGCGATGCCCTTGGTGCCGGCACCCGCCACGACGTGGTCCAGCGCGGCGCAGGCCATCCCGAGGTAGGGCGCGATCATGTAGGTGACCAGCGTGGACATCAGCGCTGAGCGGTAGCGGGATTCCGCCGGACGTCCCGCGGGGTACCGGCCGCGGATGGCGGAGGAGAACCGCAGGACCCGGTGCTCGGGGACGAACAGGTCGCTCCCGACGAGCAGGTTGCTGCCGGTGGCCCGCATGCCGGTGGTGAACCAGGTGTCCTCGACGGCCAGTTCCGCCATCGGCACCAGCGCGAGGGACGCTTCGCCGTCGACGCCGGGGAACCCGATCATCGCCCACTGCGAGTGCAGGCATCCGGAGGCCGGGCCCCAGCGCCCGGTCAGCAGCCAGCCGCCGTCGACCGCTCGCGCCGTGGACTTCGGCGCGAGCACGGTGCACACGCGGGTGTCGGGACCGTCGGCGTAGAGCTCCTCCTGCGCGAGCGGCGGGAACATCCCGCTGAGGAACGCGCCGGAGCCGAGGATCATCACCACCCATCCGGCTGAGGGGTCGGCTTTCGCGACCTCGCACGTCGCCTCGATGGCGGCGCGCAGCGAGCACTCCCCGCCGCCGAAGCGCGCGGGCACCAGCGCCCGCATCACTCCGGTGCCGACGAGGCAGGAGATCGTCTCGTCGCTGAGCCTGCGCTCCCGGTCGTTGCTCTCGCGGTTGCCTTCGAGCAGCGGGCGGGCTTCGGTGACGAGACGCAGGACGTCCGTGGGTGCGGTCACGTGGTCTCCTCCGCGTGCGGCGCCGTCATGAGGTCCGAGGACGCGCTCGAAGGCCGAGGCGCACCCGGTCCAGCACGCCGCAGATGCTACCGCCTGCGTGATGACAATGGTTGTCATTGTCGTTAAGGTGGAGCGCAGTGCCCGAGGGGAAAGGTCGTGGAACGGTGAAGGTGCGCAAGTCGTTGAAGTCGTTGAAGCAGAAGCCCGGAGCTCAGGTGATCCGCCGGCACGGCAAGACCTTCGTGATCAACAAGAAGAACCCGCGCTACAAGGCCCGCCAGGGCTGAAGGAGGAACGGCCATGGCACGACAGGGCGAGGTCGGCACGCGGGACGCGTTCGACGCCGCTGCGGCGGACTTCGCCGCTCTCGGCCGTCACCTCTGGGAACCGGTGGGCGCGGACGCGGTGTCGGCCGCCGGCTCGCAGCCGGGTGAGCGGGTCCTCGACGCCTGCTGCGGGACAGGCGCCTCCGCGATTCCGTCCGCCCGGCAGGTCGGCCCCGGAGGGCTCGTCGATGCGGTCGACATCTCCGGCCCCATGGTCGCCGAGCTGCGCGAACGTTCCGCCGGGCTGTCGCAGCTGAAGGCCCACGAGGCCGACGTCACCAGCTGGGGCGGTTCCGGGTACGACCTCGTCCAGTCGGTGCTGGGCATCTTCTTCTTCCCGGACATGGAAGCCGGAACCCGGCACCTCATCGGCACGGCCAGGCCGGGAGGTCGGGTCGCGTTCACGATCTGGCGTCGCGGCGCGATGGACCCGGCGGGAAGGCAGCTCGCCCTCGCCGTCGCGGAGGCGGCCGGTGCCGAGCCACCCGGCGAGCGGCCGAAGCGTCCAGGCGACCGCATCAACCAGCCGGACACGTTCGCCACCTGGCTGAACGACCTCGGTCTGTCCGAAGTGGACGTCGCCGTCCACGAACGCACCTTGCCGATGACACCCGAGATCGCCTGGCTGCTCGTCCTCGGCTCCGGCTACCGGGGAGTCCTCGGCGACCTCGATCCGGATCATGTCGACCGAGCCCGGGACCGCTACCTCGCCCGCCTCGACGACGTGGGCCTGACCGAGCTCGACGCCACCACCCTCGTCGGCACGGGAATCGCCCGCTAGTCACAGCGCATCGCGAACCGCCCGAACCACGGCATCAGCCCTGGTCCAGGCCATGTCCGAGTGTCCCGCATCATCCAACCGCCGAACCTCGCCATGGTCCCGCGGGGCACGGCGTTTGGCCTGCGCGGACTCGTCGGTCCGGGGGGGCTTTGTGGTTGGTTACTTTTTGGTGTTCCGGGTGTTAACTTAGCGATCGATAAGTGCATCGGAGTTCGGCGGAGGGCGTGTGAGCACAGTGGACAGTGACACCGTTCTGGCGGAGCAGCGTGGGTCCGTGTTGACGTTGACGCTGAACCGGCCGCAGCGCAAGAACGCCATCGACCCGCCGACCTGGGGTGCGCTCCACGAGGCGCTGCGCGGCGCGGAGCTGGACGACGCCGTGCGGGCCGTGGTGCTGACCGGGGCCGGTGGGGACTTCTGCGCCGGCGCCGACCTCTCCGCCGACCAGGGCGGGCATCCGCTCGGCCGCATGCACCGGATCAACGACGTGGCGCTGACGCTGCACGAGCTGTCCAAGCCGGTGATCGCCAAGGTGCGCGGGGTCGCGGTGGGGGCGGGCTGGAACCTGGCGCTGGGCTGCGACCTGGTGGTCTCTGCCCCGGACGCCCGGTACTCGCAGATCTTCGCCAAGCGCGGCCTGTCGCTGGACTTCGGCGGCTCCTGGCTGCTGCCTCGCCTGGTCGGTCTGCAGCAGGCCAAGCGGCTGGCGCTGCTCGGCGAGATCATCGGCGCCGAGGAGGCCCTCGAGCTCGGGCTGGTCACCTGGGTGAAGAGCGACGACGAGCTGGACGGCTTCGTCGACGAGCTCGCCGACAGGCTCGCCGGTGGGGCCTCGGTGGCGATCTCGCAGAGCAAGGCGATGCTCAACGCCGCAGGTCAGCAGACGTTCCGCGAGGCGCTGGAATCCGAGGCGCGAGCCCAGTCGGTCAACTTCGCGACCGCCGACGCGCCCGCGGCGTTCCGGGCCTTCTCGAACAAGACCGAGCCGGAGTTCACCGGCGAGTGGTTGGTCGACTGATGCCCTCTTGTGCCAGCCGGGACGTGTGCTTAAGGTCACTGAACGGGCGCTAAGGAGGCTTGCATGGACTTCTCGATGCCCGGTGAGCTCGTCGCCCTGCTCGGTGAGCTCGACCAGTTCATCGAGTCCGAGATCGTCCCGCTCCAGCAGCAGGACGACAACGAGCGCTTCTTCGACCACCGGCGGGAGTACGCCCGCACCGATTTCGAGGCAGGTGGCACGCCCCGCCCCGAGTGGGAAGCGCTGCTGCGCGAGATGTCCCGGCGCGCCGATGCGGCAGGATGGCTTCGCTACGGGCTGCCGGTGGAGGTCGGCGGCGGTGGCGGCGGCAACTTCGAGATGGCCGTGATCCGCGAGCACCTGGCGGCGAAAGGCCTTGGTCTGCACAACGATCTGCAGAACGAGGCATCGGTGGTCGGCAACTTCCCCGTCGTGCACATGATGCTGGAGTTCGGGACCGAGGCGCAGCGGCAGGAGTTCCTGCAGCCGATGCTCACCGGCGAGGCCCGGCTCGGCTTCGGTCTCACCGAACCCGACCACGGCAGCGATGCCACCTGGCTGGAGACCACCGCGGTCTGCGACGGCGACGACTGGATCATCAACGGCGGCAAGCGCTTCAACTCCGGCATGCACTCCGCCACCCACGACGTGATCTTCGCGCGCACCTCCGGTGAACCGGGCGATGCGCGGGGCATCACCGCGTTCGTCGTTCCCACCAGCACGCCCGGTTTCTCGGTGGACTTCCACTGGTGGACCTTCAACATGCCCACCGACCACGCCGAGGTGTCGCTGCGCGACGTGCGGGTTCCCGCCTCGGCGATGTTCGGCGAGGAGGGCAGGGGGCTGGAGCTGGCGCAGTGCTTCGTGCACGAGAACCGCATCCGCCAAGCCGCTTCTGGTGTCGGGGCCGCGCAGTTCTGCATCGACCGCAGCGTCGCCTACGCCCGCGAGCGCGTCACCTTCGGCCAGCCGCTGGCCCGCAGGCAGGCCATCCAGTGGCCGCTGGTGGAGTTGCAGACCGAGGCCGAGATGGTGCGCGGGCTGGTGCGCAAGACCGCCTGGGAGATGGACCGGCGGCCGAACTTCGAGATCAGCGACAAGGTCTCGATGTGCAACTACCGGGCGAACCGGCTGGTGTGCGACGCGGCGGACCGCGCGATCCAGGTGCACGGCGGGCTCGGCTACACCCGGCACGCTCCGTTCGAGCACATCTACCGCCACCACCGGCGCTACCGGATCACCGAGGGCGCCGAAGAGGTGCAGATGCGCAAGGTCGCGGGCTACCTGTTCGGCTTCGCCGGTCCGGGAAAGCGCGCATGAGCGCTGCGGAGCTCGGCGGGCGACTGGCCCGGCGGCTGAGCGAGGTCCGAGGCCACCCGGTGCGGGTGGCGCGGTTGGAGCGGGCCAGCGGTGGGGCGAGCCGGGAGACGTGGTTCGTCGAGCTCGACACCGGCCGCCTGGTGCTGCGCCGAGACCCGCCCGGTCTGGCCCGTCCCGACGGCATGGCTCGGGAGGCGGTGACGCTCGAAGCCGCTGAGCAGGCCGGGGTTCCGGTGCCGCACGTGATCGACCACGGCACCGACGACGCGGTGCTGGGGGCGCCGTACGTGCTCACCGAGCACGTCGATGGCGAGACGATTCCCCGGCGCCTGCTGCGGGAGGACGCCTACGCCGCCGCGCGCGCCGGACTGGCCCGCGAGCTCGGCAGGGCAGCCGCGCGCATCCACCTGATCCCGGTGCCGGAGGGCTTCCCGGAGCACGACCCGCTGGAACAGCTCATCGCCGATCACGACGCCCTCGGCGATCCGATCCCGGCCGTGGAGGTCGCCTTCCGCTGGCTGCGGGAGAACCGGCCGACCGGGTCGCGGAGGTCCCTGGTGCACGGGGACTTCCGCAACGGAAACCTCATCGTCGACGAGACCGGACTGCGCGCGGTCCTGGACTGGGAGCTCGTGCACGTCGGGGACCCGATGGAGGATCTGGGCTGGCTGTGCACCAAGGCGTGGCGCTTCGGATCGCCCTTGTCGGTGGGAGGTTTCGGCTCCACGGACGACCTGTTCGACGGGTACGCCGAGATCGCGGGGAGGCGTCCCGACCCGGACATCGTGCGCTGGTGGGAGGTCTACGGCACGGCCCGGTGGGGCGTGATCTGCCGAGCCCAGGCCGAACAGCACCTCAGCGGCGCGCACCCGTCGATGGAGCTCGCCGCGATCGGCCGCAGGGTGTGCGAGCAGGAGCACGACCTGCTCACCGAGCTGGGAATCCCGGAATCAGCCGCCGAACCGCAGGCGGAATCCGAGCCCGCGGACCTGCACGGGCGGCCGACCGCCGTCGAGCTCGTCGCCGCGACGCGGGACTTCCTGCGCGACGAGGTGCTCACCACCTTCGATGGCAGGATGCGGTTCCAGTCGCTGGTGGCGGTCAACGTTCTGTCCACTGTGGAACGCGAGCTGCGGTTCGGCGCCGAGCAGCGGCGACGGCACCGCGAGCGGCTTGCAGACCTGGGATTCGCCGATCGCGCCGCGCTGGCCGCCGCGCTGCGGTCGGGCGAGGTCGACCCGTGGGACGAGGACGTCGCCGCGCTGCTGTGGTCGGAGGTGCGGGACCGGCTCGCGGTCGCCAATCCGAAGCACGCCAAGGGAACGACCAGGGGAGGCAACGGTGTCTGACGAGCTGCGCGAACGCCTGCTGGACGAACTCATCGGACCCGGCGGTGACTTCGAGATGACCGACGCCGTGGTGCGCGGAACGCCCATGCGCGTCTACGCCAAACCGCTGCGCACCCTGCGCGATGCCGCCCTGCTCAGCGCCTTCCACGGCGACAACGACTTCCTCATCTACGAGGACCAGCGCTGGACCTTCACCGAGCACCATCGGCTCGTCGCGGGACTGGCCCGAGCGCTGCGCGAGGAGTACGGGCTGACCAGCGGAGACCGCGTCGCCATCGCGATGCGCAACTTCCCGGAGTGGGTGCCGATCTTCTGGGCCGTCCAGGTCGCGGGGCTCGTCGCCGTCCCGCTCAACGCCTGGTGGTCGCGCGACGAGCTGCGCTACGGCATGACCGACAGCGGCGCGAAGCTCGTGTTCGCCGACCCCGAGCGCACGGCGCTGCTCGACCGCGACGTCCCGGTCGTCGAGGTGCGCGGCGGTGAACCGGGACCGGGCGTGCGCCCGTGGGCGGACCTGATCGCCGGGTTCCCGGACGACGTGCAGCCGCCCGCGGTCGTCATAGAGCCTGACGACGACTCCACGATCCTCTACACCTCGGGCACGACGGGACGCCCCAAGGGTGCGGTCGCCACGCACCGCAACCACGTCACGAACCTGCTCAACACCGTCGTCACCCGCAAGGTCGGTTCGGCCATCACCAACGGCGGGACCTTCCCCGAACCCGATGCGAACGACCCGCAGCCCGGGGCGCTGCTGACGTTCCCGATGTTCCACATCGCCGGCATCACCGTGCTGTGCTTCGCGACGCTCGCGGGAGCGAAGCTGGCGACGATGTACCGCTGGGACCGGGCGCAGGCCGAGGAGCTCATCCGCGACAACGGTCTGACCAGCGCCGCCGGCGTTCCCACGGTGATGCGGGACCTGGTCGAGAACAGCGATTCGGTCCGCGGCCTGGAGGGTGTCACGATGGGCGGCGCTCCGATCCCGCCCGACCTGGTGCAGCGCATCGGCGGGCTCGGCAGCAGCGCCGCCAGCGGGTACGGCCTCACCGAGACGACCTCCACGGTCGTCGGCAACTCCGGCGAGGACTACCAGGAGCACCCCGACAGCGTGGGAAAACCCATGCCGGGCGTGGAGATCCGGGTCGTCGACCCGGCGACCGGCGATGACCTCGCGGACGGCGAGATCGGCGAGCTGTGGTTCCGGGGTCCCAGCGTCGTGCGCGGCTACTGGAACCTGCCTGAGGCCACCGCGGAGTCCTTCACCGACGGTTGGTTCCACACGGGCGACCTCGGCTACGTCGACGACGGCTGGGTGTACGTCGTGGACCGGCTCAAGGACGTGGTGATCCGGGGCGGCGAGAACGTCTACTGCGCCGAGGTCGAAGCAGCGTTGCACGAGCACCCTGCGGTCGCCGACGTCGCCGTCATCGGGCTGCCGCACGCCACCCTGGGGGAAGAGGTCGCGGCCGTGGTGAACCTCAAAACCGGGGTGGACGTGGAGGAACTGCGAGCGCACGTCCGAGAACGGTTGGCGGGGTTCAAGGTGCCCGCGCACGTGGTGGTGCAGGAGGAACCGCTGCCGCGCACGCCGACGGGCAAGGTCCTCAAGCGTCGGCTCCGAGAGCAGATCGTCCAGCAGGGGTGAGCGCGGTGGAGCTGCCAGGCATCGAACACGACGCGGTCACCCGCTGGCTGGCCGAGCGCGGCGTGCCCGCGCCGGTGGAGTTCTCGCTGGTCTCGGGCGGGAGGTCCAACCTCACCTACCGGGTCACCGACGCCGAGGGCGTGGTGCGCGCCCTGCGCAGGCCGCCTACCGGGGGAGTGCTGAGCACCGCCCACGACATGAGCCGCGAGTGGCGGTTCATCTCCGCGCTGCACGGCACCGGCGTCCCCGTTCCGGAACCGATCGCGTACTGCGAGGACGTCGAGGTCACCGGCGCCGCGTTCTACGTGATGGACTTCGTCGACGGCACCGTGCTCGCCGACCGCCCCTCGGTCGCCCCGATGTCGTCCCGGGCTCGGCACAGGGCGGGGATGGCGACCGTGGAGTGCATGGCCGCGCTGCACAACCTCGACCCGGACGCCGTCGGGCTCGGCGACGCGGCCCGACGAGACGGCTACCTGCAACGTCAGCTGCGGCGCTGGCAGAAGCAGGTCCACGCCTCAGGAGCCCCGGACCTCGGCCTGCTCGACCAGGTCCACGACGCGCTCGCCGCGAACGCGCCCGAGCAGACCACCGGCATCGTGCACGGCGACTTCCGCCCCGGGAACCTCTCCTACGACCTCGACGGCGAGGTCCTCGCCGTCCTCGACTGGGAACTGGCGACCCTGGGCGAACCGCTGGCCGACCTCGGCTGGCTCATCGCCACCTGGGAAGAACCCGGCGACGACCTCCCCGCCGTCACCCCCGGCCCCACGGCCGAGGACGGCTTCCCGGCTCGCGACGACCTCATCGACCGCTACGCCGAGCTGACCCGCCGAGACCTCTCCGACCTGCCGTTCTACGTCGCCTTCCAGCGCTGGCGCTCCTGCTGCATCACGGCAGGAGTCCGAGCCCGCTACCAGGCCGGCCACATGGGCGACGACGGCTACGACGCAGGAGCCCGAGCCGACACCGAACAACGCCAAGCCCAACTCGCCTGGCAAGCCGTCAAGGATCTCGGCCTGGTCTAGTCGAGGGCTTCGCGGACCGAACGTGGAATCGACTGCAGCAGAGCAGGTTCGAGCATCATCGCGCGGAACGCGAAGGTGACCGTTGCGCTGTGGTCAGGCCGGTGGACGATTTCCACCGAGTCACCGGATCGGACGTCCCCCGGCTCGATGACGCGCAGATACGCTCCGGGTTTCGCCGCCCGCAGGAACTGCGCGACCCAGCCGCCACGCCCCATCCAGCCCTGGAACGTCGCGCAGGGGATGCGAGGGCAGGACACCTCCAGCAGGACCTCCGGGCCGATGCGCCAGCGCTCACCGATGAGCGCGCCGTTCACGTCGAGACCGCAGGTCGTCAGGTTCTCGCCGAAAGCGCCGTGGGGGAGGGGAATTCCGAGATCGGCCTGCCACTCGTCCAGGTCCTCCCGGGCGTAGGCGTAGACGGCTTGGTCGGGGCCGCCGTGGTGCTTGACGTCGTGCGCTCGATCGCCCGCGAGCCCGACCGCGCCGGTGCCCTTGGGGCCGGGTGCGCGGACGGCCACCGGTCCCGTGACGGGCCGCTTGTCGATGCCGGTGGTGCTGACCTTCTTCCAAGGGTTGGGCCGAGGTCGGCCGACGTTGACGGACAGCACCTTCATGCCCCGACCGTACGGCCGGGTCGATCTCGGAGCGACTCAATTTCGTGCGAGGGACGAGGCGGGAGGTTTGGCAGACCTCCCGCCTCGGGCGGGTTAGGCGGTTCCCCTGAGGTGCCTGGTGAAGAAGCGGTTGGCGGAATCGCCTTCCCACGGCGGGACGCCGGTGTGCCCGCCCATGTTGGCGTGCAGCGACTTCTCCTCGGAACCGAAGGCGTCGAAAAGCTCCAGCGACTGCTCCCGGTCGTTGCCCTCGTCGTCCCACTGCAACAGGACGTGCAGCGGGATCCCGACCTGCCGCGCCTCGTCGAACATGCTGCGGGGCACGAAACTCCCGGCGAAGAGCACCGCGGCCGCGATGCGCGGCTCGACCACCGCCAACCGGATCCCGATGGCCATGACGCCACCCGAATACCCCACTGGCCTGTATACCTCGGGCACCGAGAGGAGAGCGTCCAGGGTGGCCTGCCACTCCGGAACTGCCTGGTCGACGAGTGGCGAGACGAGCCGCTCGACGATCTCGTCCACGGGCTCGGCGGCCGCCAACGCCCGGCGCAGGTCGACGCGTGCCTCGTCTGCCTCGGCGGTACGCGGCCGGTCACCGCTCCCGGGAAGCTCGATGGTCGCAGCGGTGAATCCCGCCGCCACGGAATGCCGCGCCCGATCCGCGAGCCGCGGGTACATCTTGCCCACGCCACCTGGGTGGCCGATCAGGATCAGAGGACCGGAACCGGATTCGGGCGTCCACAGGATGCCGGGAATCCCGTCGAGGATGAATCCGCGCTCGGCAACACCGTCGTCGAGGCGCTGTTCTGAAGTGAATCGCATGGTCGTGCCTTTCGGAAGAGCCCACCAACGGCGCTCCCGGACGACCTACCGCCCGACCGTGACCCCGCAGAGGAGCACCCACGTCACAACATCCACGGGTACCACCTCCTCAACTCTCACACGGCTTCCCGAAAAATAGCAGCGCCCGCAGCGAACAACCAACCGATTTTCGCGTGCTCGGCATCGGCGCCGACACGAATGCCGAATGCTGAGCTCGCGGACCGGCTCGTCCGGAGGAAGATGCCGCGAGTCTGTGGAAGTAGACCAGCGGACTCAGCCCGAGTTCCTGCGTTCAGGTTCAACCGAACTTCCCTGAACACGGATGGTGATCAGTAGGCTTTGGCTGTTCACAGGGGTTCACTGCGAGGTGGAGCTGATGGCGAACGGTGCGGAGTTGCGGGCTGCGCGGGAAGCTGCGGGGCTGAGCCTGTCGCGGATGGCTCAGCGGACACATTTCGCGAAGTCGTACCTGAGCATGGTCGAAACGGGGAAACGGACAGCGGCGCAGGACGTGATCAGCGCCTACGAGCAAGTTCTCGGTGTCCGCGCACGTCCGAGCCGGTCGGCGGGTGGGGGGTCGCTGGCGGAGGAGCTCGAAGCGCGCGTCGTGGAGCTGCGGCATCTTGATGACGTGGTCAGCAGCAGGGGTTCTCCTGCCTGCCGTGGTGAAGGAGCTCGGTGAGGTCGAGGCGCTGGTGGGCTCGGGGAGCTTCTCGGAGCGCGTGGGGCGGCGGCTGTTCACGGCCTTCGGGGAGCTTGCTCAGCTCGCCGGGTGGATCGCCAGTGACGCCGGCCGTTGCGCCGACGCGCAGCGGCTGTACCTGTCGGGCGTGGAGGCCGCCGAGGTGGCGGGCGATCGCGTGCTGGGGGCGCAGCTGTTGTCCAGCCTGAGCTATCAGCTCGCCAATGTCGGGAACCCGTGTGACGCAGCCCTTGTCGCTCGGACGGCGGTTCGAGGAGCCGACGGCGCGTCGCCGGTGGTGCGCGCGCTCCTGCTGGAGCGACTGGCGTGGGCCTCGGTGAAGGCGGGAGACGTCGAGGGGACCTGGCGCGCGTTGGACGCCGTGAACGACTCGTACGACCGCCGAGGCGATGCCGGGTCCGAGCCGGAGTGGGTCTACTGGCTCAACCAGGCGGAGATCGACGTCATGGCCGGTCGGTGCATGATCGAACTGGGTCGTCCCGCTGACGCCGAGCCCCTTCTGGCCAACGCCGTCGCGAGCTACCCGGTCGAGCGCGCCAGGGAGGTGGCGCTGTACCTGTCGTGGCTGGCCGAATCGCATGCGAGGACCGGTGACCTGGACGCCGCGCGCGACGTCGTGGAGCGGGCGCAGCGCCACGCGGCCACCATGCCCTCGTCCAGGACCGAAGACCGCCTGGACTCGGTCGTGCGGATGCTCTGGCGGGTCAGACCGTCGTGGCGGCTTCGTCGGGTTCTTCGACCTGCGCGGTGTGGCGCTTCGGGTGGTCGGCGGGCATGAGGAACGCCAGGACCACGAGGGCTGCGGCGATGAGGAACAGCAGGCCGAAGACGACGTGCACCGCTGCCATCAGACCTGGTCCAGCGGGGGTGCCGTCGGGGCCCACAGTGGTGCGGGCGTTGACGATGGCGCCGCAGACCGCCACGCCCACGGCCGAGCCGAGCGAGCGGGCGAACATGTTGATGCCGGTGACGGCGCCGCGCTCGGTGAACGCGGCCGCGGACTGCGAGGCGATGAGCGTCGGCACCGCGGTCAGGCCCATGCCCAGGCCGACCACGAAGGTGAACGCCCCGATCATGAACACGGTCGAGCTCTCGCCCAGCAGCAGCGTCAGGCCGGTGCCCACGAGCACCAGGGCCGAACCGATCATCGACGTGTAGCGGAACCCGAGGTTGAGGTACACGCGCCCGGCGTTGGTGGCGGCCAGCGGCCAGCCGACCGTCATGGCGGCCAGGGCGAAGCCGGCGATCAGCGGGCCGACCCCGAGCACGCCCTGGGCGTAGATCGGCACGTAGGTGGACAGGCCCAGCACGATGACGCCCACCAGCAGCGCGACGGCCGTGGGGACGCCGATCACGCGGCGGCGCAGCAGTCGCAGGTTCAGGATCGGGTGCGCCGAGCGCAGCGCGTGCGCGGCGAAAGCCGCGAGCAGCAGCACGGCCGTCACGAAGATCAGCACCGACGGCACCGACATCCACGCCCAGCTGGTGCCGCCTTCGAGCAGGCCGAGCAGCACGAGCGTGCTGCCGCCGGTGAGCAGCGCGGCTCCGAGGTAGTCGATCGGTTCGCGGTCGCCCTCACGCGCGGACTCGTGGTACTTGAGCACCAGCATCGCCGCCGCCGCGAAGCACAGCGGCAGGTTGATCCAGAAGATCCAGCGCCAGCTGATGAACTCGCTGAACACACCGCCCAGCGTCGGGCCGACGACCGACGAGATCGCCCACACCGAGGCCAGGTAGCCCTGCGTCTTCGCACGCTCCTCGAGCGTGTAGATGTCGGCGGCGATGGTCAGCGAGACCGGCATCACCGCGCCCGCGCCCAGGCCCTGCAGCACCCGGCCGACGATCAGCGCGGGCATCGACCAGGCCGCACCGCACAGCACCGACCCGATCAGGAAGAACCCGACTCCCGCGAGCATCAGGCGCTTGCGGCCGAGCACGTCGGCGAGCCTGCCGAACAGCGGCGTGCTCACCGCCTGCGCGAGCAGGTAGGCGGAGAACAACCACGGGACCTGGGCGAAGCTGCCGAGATCGCGGGCGATCGTGGACGACGCGGTGGCGATGATCGTCGCGTCCAGCGCCACCAGGGCCGTGGACAACATCAGCGCGAGCAGGACCGGGCCGCGCTCGGAGCGCAGCCCGACACCGGAAGACGAAGCGGGCACGACTCCATAAGCTACCGGGAATCGGAATTATTCCGGGCGCCGCGAAGATTCCCGATTTCCCCGGGTTCGCGGAGATTTCTGTGAAGAGCGCAGTTCTGTTTCGGACTGTCCGGGCATGAGGGACAACGATGGAGGACGGTTCGGAGCAGCACTGTCCGACGCCGCGTCGCTTTTGCGGGCCGATGCGAGTGGCCATAGTCTTCGGCGATGGTCGTGCAGCGGTTGCAGGCAGTGGCCATGGTGGTCGGGCCGGTCGTCTTCGCCGCATCACCGTTCTTCTGGGTCGACGGCCATTACGGTGTCAACGGCGGGATGTTGATCGCGCTTTCCACGGTGCCCTGGGTTTTCGGACTGATCGGCGAGTACGAACGGTTGCGCGAACGCGTGCCGGTCGCGGCAGGGCTGTGGCTCCTGCTGTTGCTGGTCGGGATGTTCGGCACCATCGCGTTCGGATTGCAGGGCTTCTTCGAAGGCGCATTCGGCTTGCACGATCGGATCGGATTGGAGCGGTTCGCCGATTACCCACCGCAGAGCCTGCTCGTCCTGTGGCTGCCGGGACCTTCCTTCCCCGCCGCCATGTTCGCGTTCGGTGCGCTGCTGCTGTGGACCCGCATGGCCCCGTGGTGGGACGCCTCCCTGATCTGCCTGGCTGCGATCGCCTTCCCGCTCGGGCGAGTTCTCCGCTTGGAGTGGGTTGCCTACGTCGTGGACGTGCTGGTGATCATCGCTTTCGCCCACCTCGCCTGGCGGGCCTGGTTGCGGACGACGGAACCGACCGGGGATCGAGATGACACCTGACCGCCGGCGACGTTCCAATGGCAGCGAGGCGCTTGCCGAGTGAGCGAGGTGACCGATGGATCTCCAGTTCCTGCGTCCGGTGTTCGAATGCGAGGGTGATGTCGCCTCCGTGCACCTCGACACCAGCCGCGGTCCGATCGACGCGGACAAGCAGATCGAGCTCCGGTGGAAGGCCGCTCGGCGCTCGCTCGGCGAGCAAGGTGCTCCGGCCGAGACCGTGGCCGCCGTGGACGACGTGGTCGGGGGAGCGAAGGACGTGGCGGGACCGCAGGGCGAAGCGCTTTTCGCCTCCGGTGGGCGGATCCTCGCCGCCCACACCATGGCGGAACCGCCGCGCAGCGACAGCGCGGTGCACCTGCCGGTGGCCGACCCGCTTCCGCTGGCCATCGACCGGGACCACCAGCTGGCGCACGTCGTCGTCGCGGTCGACCGCGAGGGAGCTGACGTCGACGCCTACCCGGCGGCCGCTGCGGCGCCGTCCTTCCAGCGCACCTTCAACGGCTCCACGCTGCACATCAGCCGCGTGCGCGCGGGCGCCGTCTCGCACGCCGCCTACCACCGGCGCTCGGTGAACCTGTGGTCGGAGAACACCGAACAGGTCGCCGAGGACATCCGGGAGGCGGCTGCGGAGGTCGAGGCCGCGGTCATCCTGATCGCGGGAGACCCGAAGGCCATCGGCCTGCTGCGCGAACATCTCACGACGCGCCCACCCGCCGGACGGTTCGTCTACGTCGAAGGCGGGCGGACCGACCAGTCGGCTCTCGACGGGCTGCGGGCGAGCGTGGACGAGGCGATGCACCAGGCGATGCTCGAAAGCCATCAGCAGGTCCTCGACCAGCTCGACGCGCAGTTGGCCGGAGGTCAGGCCCTGCAGGGCCTGAACCCGGTGATGGAGGCGCTGTCGCAGGGCAGGGTCGAAACGTTGCTGCTGGCATCCGATCGGAACGGCGATCCGGACCTGACGGCGTCGCGACGAGACCCGCTGGCCGTGGTGAGCGATGCGGCTGCGCTGGGTGACGACGCGGCGTTCGTCGCACCCGCGAGCGCTCTGCTGCTGCGTTCGGCGGTGCACGGCAACGCGCAGTTCACCGAGCTCCTGCCCGGCACCAGCTGCGAAGACGGGGTCGCGGCGCTCGTGCGCTACTGATTCCGGGGCGGCTCCTGGCTCCTCGTTGCTCATGAGCCGTTCGAATTCGGTGATTGGTGCTGGAGGCCGTTTTGCGACTGCGCCTCGCCGTGCGCGGGAGAAGCGCGTCATGACGGAAGGGGGTTCACCGGATTCCGCAACGCGTGCTTTTCGCGTCGATGAATGCCTTGCCGCGTTCGCAGGCCGACCGTCCACCGGGTGGCCGATGGACGGTCCGGCGTGCCGGTTACAGCAGGTGGAAGGTTTCGTAGTGGTCGGGGGAGAAGTACACCTCGTTGGTGGTCGTGTCCAGGATCAGGCGGTAGGCCTGGCGCTGGGCGCCGCACTCGCGCGGCGTCACGTCGAATTCGAGGTAGCTGTGGCCCTCGGGGAGCTGTCCCTCGTAGTTGTTGTAGGTGCCGCCGGCGAAGTTGCACTGCCCGTCCGGCCAGTCCACCCAGCCGCGCTCCGACGGGTAGTTCAGCGAGGCCCAGATCTCGTTCGAGCTGCGAGCCTCGTCGCAACCGTTGACCTCGCAGGCCTGCGCGACGGCGGCCGTGGCGGTCGGGGCGATCACGGCACTGCCGCCGCCGAGCAAGCCGAGCACGGCGAAAGCGGCGATGAGCAGCTTGATCACGGGGTTGATCCGATCGTTCGTCACACGTCCTCCCGAAAAGTTGCCAGCGCCTCCGGAATCTAGAGGCGTCTTAGACTTTCGGGGCAGATCTGCGACAACTGGACAACCGGATCAAGAACACGTGAACAGCAGTGGTCCGAACCACATCAGTCCTGCCCCCGCGACGTCACGGCGTCGACCTGGGTGTGCATGAGGGCGAGGGTTTGGTCGAGGGTGAGGCCGGAGTTCACGGCGTGGTCGAGGTAGGTGAGGATGCGCTGCGCGTCCTCGCCGAGGACCGCGTTGGTGCTGTCCGCCGTGGCCGCGTCGAGGGTGCCGAGGCTCGCGCGCTGCTGGGCGCCGCGCACGGCGCGCCGGAGGATCGTGGTCTCCTGCGCGTTCGGGCGCCGGCGCTCCTCGGTGAGGCGGGCGAGGATGCGTCGCACGGTCGGGTCGTTCTTGACCGTCGCGGTCCGCGCGGCGTAGGCGGCCACCATCTGCGACCTGCGTCGATCGTCCGGAGCGCTCGGGCCGTTCTCGGCGTGGGCGGGCGGCGCGGCGACGTCGAGGGCGTCCATCGCGCGCTGCACGCGGGCGTCCCGGGCGCGCGCTCGGGCGATCGCGTCCGGACGTCCCTTGCCCGCGCGCTCGCGCACCTGCTCACGGGCCTGCCGACCGGCGGCGGACAAGCTCCGGGGCCGGGTGACCAGGCCGTCGTTGATCTGCTGCTGGCGCTTGAGCCGCAGGTGCATGTCCAGCGACTGCCCGGCCCGGGGTGGTGCCAGCCGGGCGTTGCGCTCGAAGTCGTCGTCGGAGTCGCGGAACCACTTCCGCAGCCGCCGGACCAGGAAGTCCTCCGGCGACTCCCGGTCGCCCCGCCGGGGCTGGAAGCCCTCCTGGCCCTCCGGGAGGTTGTCGAGCGCGACCTTGATCGCGTCCACGCACCAGCCCGCGTCGAACCAGCGGTTGAGGATCGCGATGGCCTCCGAGGTCACCGGGTGACCTGGGAAGAGCTCGCCGAACAGCTTCCTGGTGGCCAGCTCGACCTGCTCCCGGTCCGCCGGGATGACCCGGCCCGGCCAGGTCTGCGGGGTGAAGGCCATTCGGTTCCTCCAGGGGCTGCGTGTGCGTCACCAGTGTCCACCAACGGTTCCGGTGATCGACGCCGGATCGTGACCGCGGGCCTACCGGCGGCGTCCGCGGGGCTTCCGTTTGGTGGGTCTCGACTATTTTCGGGGTCCACCACGCCAGGCTGGCTACATATCCCTACTTCCCGGTAACCGGGAGGGTGTTCTTGAACGTCGGGAGCGCCAGCTCCCGTGAGGTGATTGGGAGGTCTTGTCGGTGTTCCGTCGTGTGGCGATCGTCAACCGCGGGGAAGCCGCGATGCGGCTGATTCATGCTGTGCGGGAGGTCGAGGCCGAGACAGGGGCCCGGATCGAGACCGTCGCCCTCCATACCGACGCGGACCGCTCGGCGGCCTTCGTGCGGGAGGCGGACCTCGGCTACGACCTCGGCGCCGCTCGGGACCGGCCCTACCTGGACCTGGGGGTGCTGGAGCGGGCGCTGGTCGAGACCGGGGCGGACGCGGCCTGGGTCGGCTGGGGCTTCGTCGCCGAGGACCCGGCGTTCGCCGAGCTCTGCGAGAAGCTCGGCGTGACCTTCATCGGCCCGAGCGCCGACGCGATGCGCAAGCTCGGCGACAAGATCGGCGCGAAGCTGATCGCCGAGGAGGTCGGTGTCCCGGTCGCGCCGTGGAGCCGAGGCGAGGTCGCCGACCTGGACGCGGCCGTCCGCAGCGCGGGTGAGATCGGCTACCCGCTGATGCTCAAGGCCACCGCGGGCGGCGGCGGACGCGGCATCCGCGTGATCCACGACGAGCGGGAACTGGCCGACGCCTACGAGCGCACCCGGCTGGAGGCCGAGCGGGCGTTCGGCAGCGGCGCGGTCTTCCTGGAGCGGCTGGTCACCGGCGCCCGGCACGTCGAGGTCCAGGTGATCGCCGACGGCCAGGGCACGGCGTGGGCGCTGGGGGTCCGCGACTGCTCGGTGCAGCGGCGCAACCAGAAGGTCATCGAGGAATCCTCCTCGCCGGTGCTCAGCGCCGAGCAGAGCGCCGAGCTCAAGGCCGCGGCCGAGCGGCTCGCGCTGGCCGTGGACTACCGGGGCGCTGGGACCGTGGAGTTCCTCTACCACCCCGGTGACCGGCTGTTCGCCTTCCTGGAGGTCAACACCCGGCTGCAGGTCGAGCACCCGATCACCGAGGCCACCACCGGCGTCGACCTGGTGAAGGCCCAGCTGCACGTGGCCGCGGGCGGCAAGCTGGAAGGGGAGCCGCCCGCCGAGTCCGGGCACGCGATCGAGGCCCGGCTCAACGCCGAGGACCCGGAACGCGACTTCGCACCGGCACCGGGCAAGATCGTCCGGCTCGACTTCCCCGCAGGACCCGGCATCCGCGTCGACACCGGGGTCGACGAGGGCGACAGCATCCCCGCCGACTTCGACTCGATGATCGCCAAGATCATCGCCGTGGGACGCGACCGGGACGAGGCGCTGGGCAGGCTGCGCCGCGCGATGGCGCAGACCACGGTGATCGTCTCCGGCGGCGCGACCAACAAGAGCTTCGTGCTCGACCTGCTCGACCGGCCCGAGGTGATCGACGGTTCCGCCGACACGGGCTGGATCGACCGGGTCCGCGCCGAAGGCGAGCTCCAGTCGCACCGGCACTCCGCGATCGCCCTGGCCGCGGCCGGCATCGAGGCGTACGAGGACGCCGAGCTCGTCGAGCGACAGCGGTTCCTGGCCGCCGCGCACGGCGGCCGGCCGCAGGCGCAGCACGAGAGCGGCAGGCCGCTGGAGTTCAAGCTGCGCGGCAACTCCTACCGCGTGCAGGTGGCTCGCATCGGGCACGAGCGGTTCCGGATCGGGATCAGCGCCGGCAACGGCGGGCCGGTCCACACCGCCGACGTCGAGGTCGAGCGCTTCGACGACCACGTCGAGCAGCTCACCGTCAACGGCGAGCGCTACCGCCTGGTCACCGACACCCACGGTCCGGTGTGCCTGGCCGAGGTGAACGGCGTGGCGCACCGCGTCAGCCGCGACGAGGGCGGCGTGCTGCGCTCGCCCGCGCCCGCGCTGGTCGTCGCGACCCCGCTGGAGATCGGCGCCGAGGTCGAGGAAGGCGCGGCGGTCCTCGTGCTGGAGAGCATGAAGATGGAGACCGTGCTGCGCGCCCCGTTCCGCGCCAAGCTGCGGGAGTGCCTGGTGCGCACGGGAAGTCAGGTCGAGACGGGCGCACCGCTGCTGCGGCTGGAGCCGCTGGGCGACGCCGACGAACCCGGCGACGAGCAGGCCGCGTCCGAGACCGCCGATCTCGAGCTGCCCCCGGGCCGGGAGGGGATCGACGCGGGCGAGCGGGCGACGCGCAGCCGGCAGGACCTGCGCAGCATGCTGCTCGGGTTCGACGTGGACCCGCAGGACGAGCGCCGGGTCCTCAACGACTACCTGCGGGCCCGCGAGGAGCTGGTCGAGGCCGGACGGCGTCCGCTGGCCGAGGAGATCGAGCTCCTCGAGGTCTTCGCCGACCTCTCCGAGCTGAGCCGCAACCGGCCGGTCGGGGAGGAGACGGCGGCGGACTCGCGGGTGCACAGCTCGCGCGAGTACTTCCACACCTACCTGCAGAGCCTCGACGTCGAGCGCGCCGGGCTGTCCGAGATGTTCCAGCGGCGCCTGGTCAAGGTGCTCGCGCACTACGGCGTCGACGAGCTGGACCGGACCCCGGAGCTGGAGGAAGCGGTCTTCCGGATCTTCCTCGCCCAGCAGCGCGCCTCCTCGGACGAGGCGGCGGTGTCGACCCTGCTGCGGCAGTGGCTCGCCGAGGCGCCGCCGTCCGGCGCGAACCGGCAGCCCGCCGGACTCGCCCTGGAACACCTGGTCGCGGCCACCCAGCTGCGGTTCCCCGCGCTGTCCGACCTCGCCCGCACGGTGGCGTTCCGCTGGTTCGCCCAGCCGATGCTGCGGCGCCACCGCGCGGAGGTCTACGCGGGCGTGCGCAAGCACCTGAGGCACCTGGACGAGAACCCGGCCGCACCGGACCGGGCCGAGCGGATCTCCGCGATGGTCTCCAGCGCCGAACCGCTGGTCCGGCTCGTCGGGCAGCGCATCGGCCGCGAGGGCACCGACCCGGCGCCGCTGCTGGAGGTGCTCGCCCGCCGCTACTACGGCAACCGGGAGCTCGACGACGTCCGCGCGGTCGAGGTCGCCGACTGCACCTTCGTCACCGCCGAGCACCGCAGCGCGGGTTCGCTCGTGGTGAGCACGGCGGTGGACTTCGCCGCGCTGCCCGACGTCGTGCGGGCGATCGGTGAGCTGGCCACCGACGGCGACCTGGTCGCCGACGTCTACCTGGTGTGGGACGGCCAGCCCGACGACACCGACGCGATGGCGGCCCGGCTCGGCGAGGTGCTCGCCGCTCAGCAGCTGCCCAGCCAGGTCAACCGGATCACCACCACGGTGGCCGGCCCCAGCGGTGCGGTGATGCACCACCACTTCACCTTCCGCCCGTCGCCGGAGGGCTTCGCGGAGGAGCGCCTGATCCGCGGGCTGCACCCGCTGCTCGCCGACCGGATGCAGCTGGAGCGGCTGCGCGAGTTCGACCTCGACCGCCTGCCCTCGGCCGACGAGGAGGTCTACCTGTTCCGGTGCGTGGCACCGCAGAACCCGGCGGACGAGCGGCTGGTGGCGCTGGCGCAGGTGCGCGACCTGACACCGCTGCGGGAGTCCGACGGCAGGCTCGTCGCGCTGCCCGCCGCGGAGGGCGTGCTCACCGCGTGCCTCGACGCGATCCGCAAGGCCCAGGCGACCAAGCCCAAGGCGAACAAGCGATCCGGGACCAACCGCATCGTCATCTACGTCTGGCCCCCGAACGAGCTGTCCATGGACGAGCTCGACGTCGTCGCGCAGCGCGTGCTGCCCACGACGGCCGGGGCCGGGCTGGAGGAAGTGCTGTTCCTGGTGCGCCAGCCCGACCCGGAGACCGGCGAGCTCGGCGAGGTCGCGGTGCGCATCGGCTACGACGCCGGGGCGGGGATGCGGTTCTCCGTCGAGCAGCCGTCGGTGGAGCCGATCCAGCCGCTGGACTCCTACCGGCAGAAGGTGCTGCGGGCGGCCAACCGCGGAACCGCGTACCCGTACGAGCTGACGAAGATGCTCGCCGGTGCGCACGGCACGTTCGTCGAGCACGACCTCGACGAGGACGGCGTGCTGGAGCCGGTGGACCGGCCGAAGGGGCAGAACTCGGCGGCGATCGTGGCGGGCGTGGTCACCACGCCCACGCGCCGGCACCCCGAGGGGATGTCGCGGGTGGTGCTGCTGGGCGACCCGACCAAGGCGCTCGGTGCTCTGTCGGAGCCGGAGTGCTCCCGCGTGATCGCCGCGCTGGACCTCGCCGAGCGGATGCAGGTGCCGCTGGAGTGGTTCGCGCTGTCCGCCGGTGCGCGGATCTCGATGTCCTCGGGCACCGAGAACATGGACTGGGTGGCCGCCGCGCTCAAGAAGATCGTCACCTTCACCCAGGGCGGTGGTGAGGTCAACGTCGTGGTGGCGGGCATCAACGTCGGTGCGCAGCCGTACTGGAACGCCGAGGCCACGATGCTCATGCACACCAAGGGAATCCTGGTGATGACGCCGGATTCGGCGATGGTGCTCACCGGCAAGCAGTCGCTGGACTTCTCCGGCGGTGTCTCGGCCGAGGACAACTTCGGCATCGGCGGCTACGACCGCGTCATGGGACCCAACGGGCAAGCCCAGTACTGGGCGCCGAACCTGGCCGCGGCCAACGAGGTGCTCATGGCCCACTACGAGCACACCTACATCGCCCCGGGCGAAGCCGGGCCGCGCAGCGCGGGCAGCAGCGACCCGCGCGACCGCGACATCTCGACCTACCCGCACGAGCTCGCCGACAGCGACTTCAGCACGGTGGGGCAGATCTTCTCCTCCGAGCACAACCCGGACCGCAAGAAGTCCTTCGACATCCGGACCGTGATGCGGGCGGTGTCCGACCAGGACCACCCGGTGCTGGAGCGCTGGGCGGGGATGGCCGACGCCGACACGGCCGTCGTCCAGGACGCCCACCTCGGTGGCAGCCCGGTCTGCCTGATCGGTGTCGAATCGCGTTCGGTCGCGCGGCGCGGGTTCCCGCCCACCGACGGCCCGGACGCCTACACGTCGGGCACGCTGTTCCCGCGTTCGTCGAAGAAGGTCGCGCGGGCGATCAACGCCGCCAGCGGGAACCGGCCGCTGGTGGTCCTGGCGAACCTGTCCGGGTTCGACGGCTCGCCCGAGTCGATGCGCAAGCTGCAGCTGGAGTACGGCGCCGAGATCGGCCGGGCCATCGTCAACTTCGACGGCCCGATCGTGTTCTGCGTGATCTCCCGCTACCACGGCGGCGCGTTCGTCGTGTTCTCCAAGGCGCTGAACCCGAACATGACCGTCCTCGCGGTCGAGGGTTCCTACGCCTCGGTGATCGGTGGCGCGCCGGCGGCAGCGGTCGTCTTCGCGGGTGATGTCAACGAGCGCACCGCGAACGACCCGAGGGTGCGGGAGCTCGAAGAGCTCGTGGCGGCCGCCGCTGGTCCGGAACGAGCGGCGCAGAGCCTGAAGCTGGCCGACGTCCGGGCCGAGGTCCGGGCGGAGAAGCTCGGCGAGGTGGCTGCGGAGTTCGACCGGGTGCACAGCATCCAGCGCGCGGTGGAGGTCGGCTCGGTCGACGCGATCGTGAGCGCCGACGAGCTGCGTCCGCGGATCATCGACGCCATCGAGAAGGCGGCGCAGCAGAGCTGAAGCGGCAGGGCGCGGTCGTGGTCCGAACTGATGGACGGTTCGGACCACGACCGCCCCGCTTCCGCACGGAGACCAGCTGGCTGCCGATCTACGCCCCGATCTCCCAGGAGGCATCGAGGTCCACCCGGACGACTGGATCGCCTGCGCCTTCACCCGGGAGTTCGGCGACGACGGAGTCCACCCGGACCACACCGTCGCCGCCGTCCTCCATCGCGCCTCCGGGTAGGCGGTGGACCTGTCCTGGTCCTCACCGCAGCACCCGGAGGCGGTCCGCGACAACGACTTCTACCGCGCTCTGTTCCCGGTCGGCTGACGGGTCACGGGCGGTGCGGGACCGCCTTGAGCAGGGTGACCCGCTCGGTGCCGCCGTTGGGGACGTCGTAGGTCCGCTCGTCGCCCTGCCGGGCTCCGGTCAGGGCGGCGCCGAGCGGCGACTCGGGGGAGTAGACCGCGAGACCATCGGTGTCGGTGCCGTCGCGGGTGCCGAGCAGGAAGGTCTCGATCTCGCCGTCGTCGTAGCGGACGGTGAGCTGCATGCCGGGCTCGGCGACTCCGTCGTCCGGCGGCGGGTCACCGACCACGGCGTTGTCCAGCAGATCCCTGATCTGCCGGATGCGAGCACGCCGGTGCCCCTCGTCGTCCAGCTCGGCGGCGGAACGGTGGGAGACCAGTTCGGCGAGCTCGGCCCGCAGCCGGTCATGAGCGTCCTGGGTCATCCAGTGGGGTTGCGTGGTCGTCATGGTCTTTCCTCGTGTCGACGGGTCGGTTTGGGGGCGCCTGGATCAAGGCGTTGGCCGCGCGATGCGTGAGGGTGCGCGCCCGGGTCTCATCGATCCGAGGTGCGCGGCATCGGGAGAAGGCTCGGCGGGGCGTCGGCGGGATGATGTCCGCTCGCGCCGCTCAGCCGTGCAGGGTGATTACCGTCGGCGGCGTACCGGTCTGGGCCGGACGGTCGCGCGGTCTTCGGAGGGCGAGTCGATCACCGCTGAGGCCCGTGGACCACGACGGGTGCGTGCGATAGCGCCGCCCATGACCAGCCCTCCCGTGACGTGACCTCACCGTTCAAGCCCGATCATGGCAGACGTTCAGACCAACGCGACTGTGGAAAACGTACAAATCGTCCAGTGACACTTGTGCGGTTCCTTCAACCCGCCGACACGACGAGAGGCCGGCCCCGTCGGAGCCGGCCTCTCATCGCGATCTCGGGTTACCGCAGGTCGAACTGGAAGAGGTCGAGGTTGAAGCGGGGCGCCACGTCGTCGTCGACCTTCGCGACGAACTCGTGCCTGCCCGCCTCGAAGTGCCGGGTCTCCAGCGGCTGCAGGTCGAACGCCCTGGTCTCGTGCGTGGTGTTGCCGATGTCGTGGCGACCGGTGGTCCCGTCGGCCCAGTCGATGGCGATGCGCCCGGCCGGCGCGCCGTTGGAGGCCAGTCGCGCCGACACCTGGTAGTCCCCGGACCTCGGGAGGTCCACCGAGTACTTGATCCACTCGCCGGACTGGACGGAGCTCACCGCGATCGCGCCCTCGACGTCGCACACGTCGAGGCCGCCTTCTCCGCCGCAGGTGTTCGGGTCGAGGTCGTGGTAGCCGACGCCCTCGCCGCCGGGCGCGTGGTCCTCGGCCTGGAGCCGCACCGTGCGGTTGCCGGGCTGGGACTCCCAGCGGCTCATGTCACCGCCGTTGCGCCAGTGGTGCAGGCCCTCGATCTCGTCGGTCTGGATCATCGACGCGTCGTGCTCCTCGACCACGGCCTGCCAGCCGAGCGCCGGATCGCGCCGGGACGCCTCGTCGGTGTAGGTCGCGGCGAGCTCCTGCCACATCGTGTTGATCCACACGCGGCTGTCCTGCTGGATCCGGTCCAGCAGCGCCGGCTGCACCTGCGGGTCGGTGAGCTGGTCGAACACGACCTCGTAGGCCACCGGCTGGCGTCCGGGGAAAGTCCCGACCACGTCGGCGTTCTCGTCCTTGATGATGTGCATGTAGAGGATCTCGGGGTCTTTGGCCATGAAGTCAGCGGCCTCCTGCACGGTCGGGCTGCCCTTGAACAGGCCGTGATCGACCGTCCCGGTCGCCCGCAGCACCCGGTACATGTCCTCGCGGATGCCCCAGCTCTTGTCCAGGTTGACCATTGCACGGCCCTTGATCGCGAGCATGGCCTCGTCCAGCGTCGGGACCGCGTGCGAGGTCAGGGCCGCCTGCTCGCCGCCGAGGTGCTCCTTCAGCCGCAGCTGCTTGATCTGCGCCAGCGTCAGGTCCGAGACCTCGCCGGTCCCGTTCGTCGTGCGGTCGACGGTTTCATCGTGCATCAGCACCAGGTGGCCGTCGGCGGTCTTGCGCACGTCGATCTCGACGATCTCGGCGCCGTCGCGGACGGCCTCGTCGATCGCGGCGAGGGAGTTCTCGGGGTGGTCGCGCCAGGCCCCGCGGTGCGCGGCCGCCAGCAGCGGTGCGCGGTCGGAGTGGTCGAGCAGGTCCCGGTGGATCCGCTCGATGGGGGCGGTCTGGTTCGCCGAGACCGAGGGCGTCACCGCGAGCCCGGTGGCGAGGATGCCCAGCGCGGCGGCACCCGCTGCCGCACGGCGGCGGGCCGAAGTCGTGTCCACTGAAAGTGCTCCAATCTGACGAAAGCGACACAACCTTCGGCTGAACCGATGAACCGATCGTGAACTGGTCGCCCTTCGGCCCGGACGCAGTGGTGAACAGTGCGCCCCGTTCGGGTGAGCCGAATCTCGGGTCAGAGCCAGGCCAGAGCGGCCACGACGAGAGCCTGGGTGCCCGTGATCAGCGTCGGTTGGATCACCGGCGCGAAGGTGGGCGAGTGGTTCGCCGGGATGTCGTGGGAGCCGCCGTCGAACAGATCCGGATCGATGCCGCCGATGCCCCAGTAGGTGTAGGGGGCGTCGAAGGCGGTGGCCAGGTCGCTGAAGTCCTCGCTGGCGGCCCACTGGCCGAGGGGCCCGGCCCGGTCCCCGAAGTAGCCGGCGAACGCCGCGGCGACCGCGTCGGTGGACGCGGCGTCGTTGCCGGTGACCGGGAAGCGCTCGAACAGCTCGAATTCGGGCTCGCGGGGCGACTTCGAGGCCTGGCACTCGGCGGTGACGATGCGCTTGATCGCGTCGAGCACCTCCGAGCGGGTCTGCTCGCTGTAGGTGCGGATGTTGAGCTGGATCTCCGCGCGGTCGGGAATGATGTTGCTCTTGGTGCCCGCCCGGACGCTGCCGACGGTGAGCACGGTCGGCTCGCCGGGCGCGATCTCGCGGGAGACGACGGTCTGCAACCGCACGACGATCATCGAGGCCAGCACGACGGGGTCGATCGCGGACTGCGGCATCGACCCGTGAGCGCCGCGCCCGTGCACGGTGATGCGCATGCTGTCGGCCGCGGCGAGCGTCGGGCCCGCGTTGGTGGCCACGGTCCCCGCCGGCATCGGCAGCACGTGCTGGGCCAGCGCGACATCGGGCCGGGGGATGAGCGCGCGGAGGCCCTCGTCGACCATGCCCCGGGCGCCGTCGGCGACCTCCTCGGCGGGCTGGAACAGCACGACCAGCGTGCCGTTCCACCGGGCGGTGGCCGAGGCCATCAGCTGCGCGGCCCCGAGCAGGCAGGCCATGTGCACGTCGTGCCCGCAGGCGTGCATCACCGGTTCGCCGTCGGCGGTCGCGGTGCTCGCGTAGGGCAGGCCGGTCGCCTCCCGCACCGGCAGGGCGTCCATGTCGGCCCGCAGCAGGACGGTGGGCCCGTCACCGTTGGCCAGCACCCCGACCACGCCGGTGCCGCCGACCTTCTCGTGGACCTGGTAGCCGGATTCCCGGAGCCGCTCGGCGACCAGCGATGCCGTGCGGGTCTCCTGGTGGGACAGCTCCGGGTGCGCGTGGAGATCCCGGTAGAAGTCCTCCTGCCAGGACAGCGCGGTGTCCAGATCGGCGAGCACCGCTGCGGCTCGTGGCGTGTCCACGCCGGTCTCACTCCTGGTCGTGCGTGCGGAACCTCGATCAGGGTGCGCCGGCGCAGGTCGGCCCGCACCACCGCGCCGCGGCGTGCTGGGCACTCGCAGGCTGTAGCGGACCCCGAGCATCCGAATGGTGAAGCACACCGCCGCGGCCACGAGCGCGCTCGCGATCCCGTAGATCCCCAGGTTCACGGCGAGCACCGTCAGCGCGGCGCCCACCAGCGCCGGAACGGCGTAGAAATCGCTGGTCAGCACCGACGGAACCCGCTTGATCGCCACGTCGCGCAGCGTCCCGCCGCCGACGGCGGTGAGCGCCCCCAGCAGCACCGCCTGCACCCCGCCGAGCCCGTACGCCAGCGCCTTGCTGGCACCGGTCACGCAGAACACGCCGAGCCCGACCGCGTCGAAGATCGTGATCAGCTTCGCGAAGCGCTCCAACTCCACGCTGATGAAGAACGCCACGAGCGCCCCACCAGCGGCCACACCCAGGTAGAGCACGTCGCTGAAGGTCGCGGGCGGCAGCGACCCGATCAGGATGTCGCGCAGGATGCCGCCGCCGAGCGCGGTCATCATGCCCAGCGTGAGGACCCCGACCAGGTCGAGCCGCACCATCCGCACGGCGGTGAGCGCACCGTTGAGACCGAACGCGAACGTCCCCGTCAGATCCAGCGCGAGCAGCAACGGCGGTTGAGACATGACCACAGTCTGACCCCGAGCCCCACCCCGCACGCAGGTGGACGCACGCGGAGCGGCTCGGGACACCTGGCGGCCCTCACTCCGAGACCAGTTGGAGCGCGCGCAGTGCCAGCCACAGCTCCGCGATGTCACCGGTCTCGCTCAGGTCCCTGTGGGTGAGCTCCTCGATCTTCCGGATGCGGTAGAGGACGGTTTGCCGGTGGACGTGCAGCGCCGCGCTGGTGCGCTGCCACGAGCGCTGGTTGCCGAGGAAGGCGTGCAGCGTTTCCAGCAGGTCGGTGCCGTGGTCCTCGTCGTAGCGGAGCATCGGCCGCAGGACCCGGTCGACGAGGGCCTGGGCGTCGGCGATGTCGGACAGGCCGATCCACGGGGTGGCGGTGTCGTGGCGGACGACCGCGGTGGCCGTCCGATCCGCGACTCCCAGCGACCAGCTCGATTCCCGAGCAGCCACCGGGAGCCGAGAGACCGAGCCGATCTGACGGCTGATCCCGACCCGCGCGGTTTCGCCCAAGGTCGTGGTCAGCACCTGGTCGAGGTCGTCCGCGTCGTCGACCAGGACGTGGGTTCGCCCCGAGCGGTGCCTGCAGACGTGCGGAATGCCGTGCCGCCACAGCGCGGTCGGCAGTTCCTGGAGCCGGCCGTCGTCGCTCTGCGCGGTGACGAGCACGCTTCGAGCGGGGTCGAGGTCGAGATCGACCAGCTGCCGGTGCCCCACCTGCTGGTCGATGCGGCCGTCGAGGAGCTGGTTGAGCAGTTCCGCTCCGAACCTGCGCTGCTGCTCCAGCGCCAGCTGCGTCTGGGACAGCTCGAGCGCGGCGACCGTGGCGGCGTGCTGCAGCAGAACCCCGTCGAGCGCCGCGTTCCGGCGCCGCACGACCATCAGCGTCGCGCACTCCTGGGTCGGCACGCCGACCAGGAGGAGTTCGCGGTCGTCCGGCAGCGCGACCCCGAACGCGCCTCCGGTGAGGTGGCGCGCGGAACTGTCGCCGCGGCGCACCGCGTTCGCGGCGACCGGGTCGGGCGGCTTCACGCCCGGGTACCAGGGTTCACCGGTTTCGCGGTGCAGGAGGTGGACCTCGCAACCGAGTTCGTGCCCGAGCGCGGTGAGGAAGTCGGGGCGGCCGTGCTTCCGCGATGTCGTGCGCCTGATCGCGTCGTAGATCCGCTGCGTCTTGATGAGGCGCTGAGACTGCTCCAGCAGAGTCGCCTCGGCGACCGCGCGGGAGATCGCGACGAAGGGCAACGGGTACCGGATCCACAGCACGGGGAACCGCAGCCGCTCGCTGGCTCGCTCGATCCGCCGGCGCAGCGGCGGGCAGTGCATGCGTTCGCCGACGCCCAGGGCGCTGGCGCCCGCGGCGACGAGCCGTTCGAGCAGCTCGACCTGGTCGTCGGCCTTGCGGGGGAACGACATCCCGTTGGTCATCAGCATCTCGCCGCCGGTGATCCACTCCCACGGCGCGGGCAGATCGGAGGTGTGGGTCCAGGCGACGGTGTTGCTCAGGCCGTTCGAGCCCGAGTGCAGCCGGAGTCCCAGGTGCGGGATGTCGAGGAGCTCGCCGACGGTGATGCCCATGCCCAACCGTAACGGCGCTCGCGCGTTCGTCCGAAACCGTTCGTGCGATCGCTCAAGACGGCGATCGGGTTTTGAGCAGATGTCGGCTTCCGGGCCGGTTCCCCGGCGCGTAGAGCTGTGTGGCGAACCGACTTGCCCACACCGCTGTGGCCGCTGCAAGTGGCGGGAGGAGGTCCGGATGGCGACCTCGAAGCATTCCATCGACGACGCCCCCCTGACGACGTTCCACAAGAAGTTGACCGCCTACTCATCGGGCGGACCGTTCATCGACGGGTACGCGCTGACGATCATCGGCATCGCGTTGATCACCCTCGAACCGTCGATGGCGTTGAGCACCACCGAAGTCGGATTGGTCGGGGCGGCGAGCCTCGTCGGCGTGTTCGTGGGCGGCGCCGTCTTCGGCTACGTCACCGACAAGGTCGGACGCCAGGTCATGTACATCGCCGACCTCCTGGTGCTCGCGCTGACATCGATCCTCACCGCGTTCGCCACCGACGTGTGGCAGGTCCTGGTGCTGCGCTTCGTGCTGGGTGTGGCGATCGGCGCCGACTACCCGATCGCCACGTCGTTGCTGACCGAGTTCCTCCCGCGCCGGGTGCGCGGCCGGATGATCGGCTCGACGTTCGTGGTGTGGGCCGTGGGCGCCGCCGCGGCCTACCTCGTGGGGTTCGCCCTGCGCGACTTCGGCCCGGACGCCTGGCGCTGGATGCTCGCCAGCCCCGCGCTGTTCGCCGTGATCACCCTCCTGCTGAGGCTCGGAACACCGGAATCGCCGCGCTGGTTGCTCAGCAAGGGGAGGACGGAAGAAGCGCGCGTCGCGATCAAGACGGTCTACGGCGATGCCTACGACGTCACGGACCTGCCCGACGAGCGAGCGGTCGCGACGTCCTACTGGACTGTCTTCCGGCGTCCCTACCGCAAGCGGACCGCGTTCGTGGCGGTGTTCTGGACCGCCCAGGTCATCCCGATGTTCGCCGTGTACACCTTCGGGCCTGACCTGCTGGAATCGTTCGGGCTGACCGGTGACGCGAACACCTACGGCGGGTCGACGCTGATCGCGGCCCTGTTCGTCGTCGGCGGGATCCCCGGGCTCTACCTGGTGGAGCGGATCGGCCGTCGCCCGTTGCTGCTGTGGTCGTTCGTCGTCGCGGGAGCGGCGTTGCTGATCCCCGCCGTCATCCCGGGAGTGCCCGGGTGGTTGTTCTTCGCGGCCCTCGCGGTGTTCGCGATCAGCTCAGGAGCTTCGAACTTCCTCCAGGTCGTCTACCCGAACGAGCTGTTCCCGACGGAGGTCCGCGCGACCGCGGTCGGTGTCGGCACGGCGCTGAGCCGGATCGGATCCGCGCTCGGGACCTACCTGATGCCCTTCGCCCTCCAGCTCGGAGCGCCGACGGCGCTGCTCGCCGGGGCGGCGGTCACCCTCATCGGATTCGTCGTCACCGCGGCGTGGGGAACCGAGACGCGTGGCCGGTCGCTGAGCGAGACCTCGGCCTCCGGAAGCGAGATCGGCGGCACCGCCCACCCCGAGCTGATCCAGGAACCTCGACAGTGAAGGAGCACGACGAGATGACAGCCGAACCGATCGGTGCCGTCGATTCGACCAAGGTTCCGCGCTTCGCCGGCCCGGGCACGTTCGCCCGGATCCCGGACGTCGGGGCGGTCGGAGATTTCGACATCGCGATCCTGGGGGTGCCCTTCGACGGAGGCACTTCCTACCGTCCGGGCGCTCGTTTCGGGCCTATGGCCGTGCGGCAGGCGGCGCGCAACCTCCGCGCGGGTTTCCACGTCGATCTGGGCGTGGCACCGCTGAAGCAGTTCCAGGTCGTCGATGCCGGGGACGTGCCGTGCAGCCCTTACAGCATCGACGACGCCGTCGGGCAGATCGCGGCGCACGCGACCGAGGTCATCGGCGGCAGCGACCGCGGGATCGTCGCGATCGGTGGCGACCACACGATCGCGTTGCCGATGCTGCGCGCGGTGACACGCGAGCACGGCCCGGTGGCGCTCGTGCACTTCGACGCGCACCTCGACACCTGGGACACCTACTTCAACGCCCCGGTGACGCACGGGACCATCTTCCGCCGCGCTTTCGAAGAGGGTCTGCTGGTGGAGGACCACTCGATGCACCTGGGCATCCGCGGTCCCATCTACGACCAGATCGACCTCGACGACGACAAGGCCTTCGGGTTCCGCACGATCCGGGCCAACGACCTCGACGTGATCGGCATCGAGGGAGCCGTCGACGCCGTCCGGCAGCGCGTCGGTGACGCGCCCGTCTACGTGTCCGTCGACATCGACGTCCTCGACCCGGCGTTCGCCCCGGGGACCGGGACCCCGGAATCAGGCGGTCTCACGTCCCGGGAGCTGCTGCGCCTGCTGCGCAACCTCAACGGACTCAACATCGTCGGCGCCGACGTCGTCGAGGTCTCACCCGCCTACGACCACGCCGAGATCACCTCCGTCGCCGCGGCGACCGTGGTCTTCGACCTGGTCACGCTCATGGTCAACGGCAGGGGAGCGGCCGGTTGAGGCCGGTGCTCCCCAACCCGCGTCCGGGCTGGGGAGCACCGGTTCACGGGCGCATCGATCCGCGCTGGACGTAGCGGTGGTGCCAGGACAGGGATTCGTCGAGCAGGTGCGGGGTGTGCAGCCCGAACGACGAGTGCTGCGCCCGCTGGAAGTAGTCGTGCAGCAGCGGTCGGAAGTCGGGGTGGGCGCAGCGGTCGATGATGCTTTCCGCCCGCTTCTTCGGCGACAGGCCCCGCAGGTCGGCCAGGCCCTGCTCGGTCACGACGACGTCCACGTCGTGCTCGGTGTGGTCGACGTGCGAGACCATCGGCACGATCGCCGACACGTCGCCGTTCTTGGCCTGCGACGGCGTCACGAAGATCGACACGTAGGCGTTGCGCGCGAAGTCCCCGGAGCCGCCGATGCCGTTCTGGATGCGGCTGCCCATCAGGTGCGTGGAGTTGATGTTGCCGTAGATGTCGGCCTCCACGATCCCGTTCATCGCCAGGCAGCCCAGCCGGCGCACCACCTCGGGGTGGTTGCTGATCTCCTGCGGCCGCAGCACGATCTTGTCGCGGTAGGCGGCGGTGTCCCGGTTGAACCGGTCCACGGCGGTCGGGCTCAGCGAGAACGCCGTCGCGGACGCCATCTGGAGCTTGCCGGACTCGATGAGCTGCAGCATCCCGTCCTGGATGACCTCGGTGTAGGCGGTCAGCCCGTCGAACGGACCGGATCCGAGGCCGTCGAGGACGGCGTTGGCGACGTTGCCCACTCCGGACTGCAAGGGCAGCAGCTCCCGGGGCAACCGGCCGCTGCGCACCTCCAGCTCCAGGAAGTCCAGGACGTGCCCGGCGATCTGCTCGGAGGTCCGGTCGGGCGGTGTGAAAGCCGCGTTGCGGTCGGGTGATTCGGTCTCCACGACCGCGATCACCTTGTCCGCCGGGCATTCCAGGTGCGGCACACCGATCCGGTCGGCCGGGTGGGTGATCGGGATGGGCTTGCGGTGGGGCGGGAGAGCGGTCCCGTAGTAGATGTCGTGCATGCCGTCGAGGTGCTCGCTCTGCCACGAGTTCACCTCGAGGATCACCCGATCGGCCTGCTCCAGCCAGGTCTTGTTGTTGCCCACCGACGAGGACGGGATCAACCGGCCGTCCGGGGTGATGCCGCTGACCTCCACGACGGCGACGTCCAGCTCGCCGTAGATGCCCTGCCACACCCGCTGCGCCACGTGCGAGAGGTGGATGTCGGTGTAGTCCAGCCGGCCCGCGTTGATCTTCGCGCGGCTCACCGGGTCCGACTGGTACGGCAACCGGAGGTCGATCCCCTCCACCTCGGCCAGCGCCCCGTCGAGCTCCGGAGCGGTCGAAGCCCCGGTCCACAGCCCGACCTTCATCGGCCGCCCCTGCTCGTGGGAGGTCGCGACCCGCTTCGCCAGCGCTCCCGGCACCTCCTTCGGATATCCGGCACCGGTGAACCCGCTCATCCCCACGTTCTCGCCGGGTTCGATCATCTCGGCGGCCTCCTCGGCCGAGACGATCTTCGAGGCGAACTGCCGATTCCGAATCCTGCCGGTCATCCACGACCTCCCGCTCAACGTTGAGACGCGCAGCGCCATCTCGGGCCGAGGGCGCTCGTTGTGACGCGGATCCTAAGCACGAGACCGAGCGGAACCGGCTGTGACGCGGCGCACGAACCGTTCCCCGAGGTTGCTCTCACCAGGCAAGACGTGGCGACGGCAGCTTCACGCGGGCGATCAGGCGGCGTTCGCTGAGCGACACCGGCGGTCGCACGGCGAACTCAACCGGCGCGCGTGCGCAGCGCCAGCACCGTGGTCATCGCGAGGACGACCACCCCTACGGACTCCACGACGATCGAGGTCGGAGCCAGCTGGTAGCCGAGGCTCGACCGCATCCCGAACAGCGACACCGGGCTCAACGCGATCAACAACGCCAACAACGTGCCCAGCACGAACAGCAGCCCCAGCCCGCTCGCCAATGCCAACCGCTGCTGCCGGGCCACGACCACCGCCACGGCCAACGCGACCGACCCCACCGCGTTCACCACGAACAGCACCCCGAGCAAGCCCCCGGTCCCGGTGAGCACGAGGACAAGATGAATCCCACCCATCCCCAGCAGGAAC